>DASSCG010000332.1:0-6194 GCA_035697925.1 Pyrinomonadaceae bacterium | reverse complement strand
GATCGGATTCCGTAGCGTATGTCTTTGATTAGTGATTCCATGGGGTCCTTGTTGATTTTCGATTTTCGATTGACGATTGCCGATTTTCGGGATTGTCGATTGCCGATTGCCGATTGCAGGCATACGCGATTAACAATCCGTGATCGGCAAGTAGCGAGTTCCCGAGTCGATACCTAGAAACTAAACCCCGTCGCTACTGAATTCGTGGCAAAACTAACGAATGTTTTGGGTTCTGACCTGAGATCTGAGATCTCAGATCTGAAATCTCAGAGGTAAAATCTGGATCTGAGATCTGAGATCTGAGATCTGAAATTTGAGATCTAAATCCGAATTTCGAAATTCCTACTCGAACCGCGCGACGTAGCACAGACTTCAGTCTGTGTCGCCGCTTACGCAGGATTCAACGTAAACTCTTACAAATCGACTAACACAGACTGAAGTCTATGCTACTCGTATCGCAGCGCCACCAGCGGATCGACCTTCGTCGCACGCCGCGCTGGAATCAGACAAGCTGCGAGGGCAACCGCCCCTAACGCAATCGAAACTAGCGCGAACGTAGTCACATCCGTCGGCTTGACCTCGTAAAGCAACGTCACCAGAAAGCGCGTCAACACAAGCGCTCCCGCCACGCCCAGGAGTAGCCCAATCGCCGTAAGACCCAGGGCGTGAGAAAGAATCATCTTCAATACGTCGCCAGTCTGAGCCCCGAGGGCGATACGAACACCGATTTCACGTGTGCGTTGGGTCACCGAGTAACTCATCACTCCATAGATTCCAATTGCCGCCAACACCAAAGCCAGGACTGCGAACCCGCCCAGTAAAACCAGATTGAAACGTCTTTGCGCCACGGACTCAGAGACCAATTGGGTCATCGGGCGGATGTTGTAGACCGGCTGTTCCTTGTCAATCGACCGGATCACATCACGCAGGGGCATCGCGATGGTCGTCGGATTGGCGGAGCTCGTTCGCGCTACCACCGTCATGCTGTCAATATCAGCCTGTTGGTATGGGATGTAGTACTCAGGTGTGGGTTCGACATCGAGTCCTTCATGCCGAATTGAGCCAACGACTCCTACTATCTCACGCGTTACTGGAGTTCTTGTTTCACCGGGAATGATTCGTTTGCCGATAACTTCCTCTCCCGGGAAGAAACGGCGAGCGAACGTGTCGTTCACAATCATTACAGGCAAAGAACCAGCGTGATCCTGAGTTCCAAATTCTCTTCCCTTCCGCAAAGGCGTGCCCATTGCGCGGAAATAGTCAGGACTGATCACTCTGCGATCCGCCGAAGGCTGCTGTCCTGGCGGGAAAGGTGGCTGACCTTCTATATCAAAAGTGTAGGATTCGAAATTTCCACCCAGCGGCAGTGGAAAGACGATGCCTGTTGATTCAACTCCTGGCAGGTTGGCTATACGGTCCAAAGCTTCACGATAAAACTCAACGCGTTGGGCCTTCTCCGGATACTTATCCGTGCTTACTGAAACGTCAGCAGTCAACACGTTATTCGGTTCAAAGCCTGGAGAGACTGCCAGAATTCGGCGCAGGCTCTGAAACAACAGAGTTGCTCCCACAAGCAGGATTAGTGAAAGAGCAATTTCAGAAATCACAAGTGCGTTGCGCGTTCGATTACGTTTGATACCTCCACTACTTTCGCGCATACCGTCTTTGAGAGATTCATTCAGGTCTGTTTTCGAAGTCTGTAACGCCGGCGCTAGTCCAAACAACAATCCCGTTAGAGTCGTTAAACCGAGCGTGAACAAGAGGACGTATTTATCCAACCCGATCTCAGCAACCCGTGGGAGATTAGTGGGATTCGAGGAAATCAGGAGTTCAATGGCCCAGAGTGCCAGCAGCACCCCTAACGCGCCACCGAGTAGCGAGAGCAGCAGGCTTTCAGTAACCAGTTGACGAACCACACGCCATCGAGTGGCGCCGATAGCCGTGCGAATGGCGATCTCTCTTTGACGAACTGAAGCACGCGCCAGGAGCAGGTTCGCAACGTTAGCGCAAGCGATTAGCAGCACCAACGTGACCGCGCCTAACAACACCAGCAGCGCCGGCCGAATCCGCCCCACCAGTCGCTGGTGCGTCGAAACAGGAACAATGTTCAATCCGGTATTGGCTTCTGGAT
Organism: Pyrinomonadaceae bacterium; assembly: GCA_035697925.1. Taxonomy (GTDB): domain Bacteria; phylum Acidobacteriota; class Blastocatellia; order Pyrinomonadales; family Pyrinomonadaceae; genus PSRF01. The sequence continues at coordinate 4,063 of DASSCG010000332.1, read as the reverse complement.
ATTGCCGCGCGAGATCGCTCGAGAGCAGGTTCATGTCGGCCTCAGCCTGGGCCAAAGTTGCGTTTGGTTTGAGCCGGGCGAATAACCCTAGATAGACCGCGCCCCGAGCGGTTCGTGCGCCTGGAGGAATACTCGAAATGAGCGGCATCCAAAAATCCACCTGAGGGGCACCCATGGGAAATTTGAATCCTTGTGGCATTACTCCCAGCACAGTCGTAGGTTGACTGCCGATAATTAGGTTCTGGTTGATGATCTTCGGATCGCCATTAAATCGCCTCTGCCACAGGTCATAACTGAGAACGATAAAACTCTCGCTGGAGCGTTCTTCATCGCTGGAAAAAGTACGTCCATGGAGAGGCTTCACTCCTAAAAGAGGAAACAGTTCGGCGGAGACCCTGGCGCCACGCAGACGTTCGGGCTCATCTCCTGAACGCAGGAATTCGGTCGCCATTGTGAGTGCGGCCACATGGTCGAAGACGTGATTCCGATCTCGAATGTCTTCATAATTAGGAAGAGAGTAAGAGGAGTAGAGAGCACCTGAATCTGGGTCCTTTGCCACGACGGAGGTGATCCGATCGGCATAGGGAAAGGGCAAGGGCTGTAGTAACAATGCATTGACCACGCTGAAAATAAATGTGTTCGCACCTATTCCCAGAGCGAGTGCAAGCAAAGCAACGAGTGTGAACCCGGGACTCTTCCATAATTTGTGGAGGCCATAACGAATGTCTTGCCAAAGTGTTTCCATCGACGTCCTCCTTTGGGTATTGCCAATTGCCGATTGCCAATTGCCGATTGCTTCCTTGAGTCTCAAATTCAAGATCCCCTCTCGGATCTCAGATTTCGCCGTTCACGAGATATCAATTCTCGAGTGCCACTGCGTCGCAACTTCAAACCAATTGGCAATCGGCAATTGCCAATTGGCAGTGAACTCATTCGTACCGCAGCGCCACCAACGGATTGACCTTTGTTGCGCGCCGGGCGGGGATCAGACATGCCAGAAACGCCACAACGCCCAGCAACAACGGAACCAGTATGAAAGTCGTCACGTCATAAGTGCCGACACCAATCAACACCGACGAGAGAACGCGAGCCAAAGCAAGTGAAATAGCGAACCCGATCACGACTCCGATCGCGGCCATCTTCATTCCCTCGCCCGTGATCAGCTTCAATACATCCCCTCGTTTGGCGCCGAGGGCCATCCGAATTCCAACCTCGCGAGTGCGTTGGGACACGATGTAAGCCATCACGCTGTACAACCCGACGGCCGACAACATCAGCGCTACTACACCAAATGCAAGAGCGAGAGTCGCAGCCATGTTGGGGGCCCAGAGCGCCCATGTCATGTGCTGGTTCATGGTCTTAATTGAGAAAAGCGGAATGCGACGATCGATCGCTTGTACTTCGTTGCGGACGGAGCTCACCAGCGAGCTCGGATCGCCCGCCGTCCGCATCAGCAAAGTCATGCGGCCGCCGCCGCGCTGGGCCATCGGATAGTAATAGTAGGCTCGGGGATCTTCGGCCAGCGCGCGGTACTTGCCGGTTTTGACGACGCCGACAACCTCGAAGGCATCACGACTCTGGGAGCCCACATAGATGTGTTTGCCAACGGCGGTTTCTCCCGGCCATAGCATCTGCGCCATCCTTTCATTGACAATGACGACGCGCGGAGCGCCCTTGCGATCGCGGTCATCAAAATCGCGACCGGCAAGTATGGGAATCTGTAATGTCTTGAAGTAACCGGGGCTGATGACATTGTTCAAGATGGTGCGGCCAGGCGTGCCAGGTGGCAATGTTTCCCCCTCTTTGAGAATTGGGCCGCTTGAGGTTGAGCTGTCATCGAGCGGTAGTAAACGCGACACACTCGCCGTCTGTACTCCGGGCAGAGCGCCGGTTCGTTCAACGATCTGGTTAAAGAAGTTTCTGGTTTGCTCTTCGTCATAGCCAACCAGCTCAGGATTTACCGACACTGCCAGCACTCCACCGGGGTTGAAGCCTGGATCCATCTTCTGCGCGTTTCGAAAACTCTTGATGAACAGTCCTCCGCAAACAAGGACTACGAGCGACAATGCAACCTGTACGACGACTAATGAATTTCGCAGCGTTAACCGGCGACGCTTCCCGGCCGCTCCGGCATTTGAATCTCCCTTTAACACCGGTACGATGTCCGGGTTCGAAGCATGCCACGCCGGCGCGAGCCCGAAGATCAAACCGGTAACGAGTGAAACAATCATTGTGAAGATGAGCGCCTGGCGGTCCATCGCAAAGAAGTTATCTACGATGTTGTAGGGCAGGACGGGTACGAAGCCCTGCATCAAACCAGTGATCCAGTAACCCAATAGGAGTCCGAACCCTCCGCCTAATAAAGCCAGCAGCAAACTCTCGGTTAATAGTTGGCGAATTAATCGCGCCCGACTGGCTCCGAGGGCGAGCCGCACGCCAATCTCTTTGCGCCGCGCCGCCGCGCGCGCCAGCAACAAGTTCGCGACATTCGCGCATGCGATCAGCAGAATGAAACCAACTATAGCCATGGCTATAGCCCCACCGGTTTTCATAATCGGTGCGGCCTCGTCCCAGCGCCCGTCAACCTCGGTCTCAACAAACACTCCGGTGTTGCCCGCTCGCTCAGTGGGATACGTCTGGTTCATGCGTTTGGCTATCGTCGACATTTCGGCGGACGCCTGTTCACGAGTGACGCCGGGCTTCAATCGACCTATCACATTCATCCAGTGGCTGCCGCGCTCTTTCAACAGGCCGGGCGACCGCCAAAATTCTTCGGCCATCATCATCGGCGTCCAAAACTCGAGCGATAGTCCAAACTTCGTGCCCTTAAAAATTTCAGGCGCTACTCCGATTACCGTGTAAGCGCGGCCATTCATCTGGAGCGTTTTGCCGACTATGTTGACGTCGCCTGCTAACCTTCGTTGCCAAAGTCCATGACTAATCACCACTACAGGGTGCGAGCCAGGAGTTTTGTCCTCTTCAGGCGCAAATCCTCGACCGAGGATTGGTTGCACGCCCAGGACATCAAAATAGTTGCCGCTCACGACCTGACCCCAGATGACATCGTTTTGGTTCTGGGTGCTGATTGCGGCTTGGGCCAGGTCTTCGGCAAGCAGACCCTGGAAGACGGTATTTTGATCGCGATAGTCGACGAAGTCCGGATAGGAAAAGCTGTCTGTTTTGCCGCGATTTTCGGTAGTCTCAAAAGGCCGCACTAATTGATCCGGGTTAGGCGCCGGCAGAGTGCGGCTGGTAAAGGCGCTAACGGCGCTGAAGATGGCTGCATTTGCGCCAATCCCTAACGCGAGAGCGAGGACGGCCACGATCGTGGTGCCTGGCGATTTAGCCAGCATGCGGATACCGTAACGAAGATCCTGCCAGAAGGTGTGCATAACGTTTCTCCGAGGTAGCAATTGCCGATCTGAAATTTGAGATCAGATCTGAATTTTCAGATCTGTATCTGAAATCTGACATTCAATCTGATCTGAGATCTGAGCTCAGATCTCCCTCACTCGAACGCTGAACTCACGCGTAACGTTCCATCGAGCGCTCAAATCCAAAATCGCAAATTAAAAATCAAAAATCTCTTCACTCGTACCGCAGAGCTACCAATGGATCGACTTTCGTGGCTCGCCGGGCCGGCTGGTAACTTGCGATAAAGGCTACCGCCAGCAGCGCCAAAGACGTGCCGATAAAGATCAGCGGGTCGGTGGCGCCAACGCCGTAGAGCAAGCTGCCCAGAGCGCGCGTTAAGGCGAACGAGATCACGATACCGATGACGATGCCCACCATTGCCAACCATAAGCCTTGCCGCAATACCATCCGGAGCACGTCCCAAGTGCGTGCACCAAGGGCCATGCGGATGCCGATTTCGCGAGTGCGTTGGGCAACCGAATAGTTGACGATCCCGAAAATGCCTATGGCTGCCAGCACGACACCCACTAATCCCAGCGAGCCACCAACAGTTGCAGCCACTCTAAGCGGCAACAGCGAGATGGCAATCTGTTCGGTCATCGGCATAACGTTGAGTAGCGGAAGATCCTTGTCGAGCGCCGTCACCTCG
>DASSCG010000331.1:0-3536 GCA_035697925.1 Pyrinomonadaceae bacterium | reverse complement strand
GGGCTTCCTGGTGGGCCACCTGGTAGAAACGACGAAGTTGTTGATGCGGTTGTGTACATATGCGCGAGCGATGAACGCGCTGTCTGCACCTCCCGAATCGATTCGCATCTGCCACTCGCCCGACACCGGCTTGCTGATACGGGCGTAAACTCCCTGCGGTATCGGACGCATCTGGTGATTGTTTCCCGAGGGATCGATCAGCACAGCTCTAGCCGAGGCGCCCGAATTGGTCCACAACAGACTAAAGCTGGCCGATTCGGAACCTTCATCGACGAAGAAAGTCGGCGGTGGAGCTTCCTTCATCTTGCTTAGGCTACCCTCATATGATGAAACGCCCTGCCGCCCTGTGATGCGCTCATGGAAATCAACGAAGTTTTGCGGAAGCCTTGCTGCGTCGGCGGAATCGGAGAAGAAACCATTCGTTCCGGCAGCAATCTCGGAACATTGCGACTGCAATCCCAAGTCGCCTCCCGTGCACGTCACAAACACAGGTATGCCAGCCGCCAGTAAAGCGTCGACCTTCGCTTGCAAATCGGCAGCAGCCGCCGCCGGAGTTCCCGGCTCATTATTGACGCCATCGGTCATCAGCACGACGTAGGTGTTCGCCGTCACGCCACCTGCGGTAGTGATTTGGTCAATCGCCTTCTGAAGGCCGGCGCCAATATTGGTACGAGTGCTTGGCCCAAGTCCGTTCACCGCGTTATTCCAGGGCGAACGATCGTTCGGGAGCGCCGTAATCGCTACGCTCGCGCGTCCGCTTGAAGTCTCCGCGTCGGTCGCAAACGATACCAGCCCTAGTTCGGTATCGTTCTCAGCCGTGGCGATGAAGTCCGCTGCAGCAACTTTCAGCCGCTCCATGCGTGAGGGTGATTCAAGACTCATGCTTCCTGACTCATCCAGCACGAGAACCACACGCACGGCATCCTCGGTCAAAATGAAATTGGTGGGATTGACCGTGGCGCCGTTTGCGGCCGGATCCGGTGCGGCCGCAGGCTCGAGAAAAGTGGTGGGCCACGACCAAACTACCTGATCCCAGCAAGAACGGTTGTTACGGCAAACAGACTGTTCGGTTACATTGCTAGCGTCATGATTCCCGTTCGTTATGTCTGTGACGTCCGCGGTAGTGCCCTGGCCCCAGCAAAGCTCGTTCCCGTTGCTATCCATCAAACACTCGGCCTCGCCGGAGCCCGCTGCCGGACAACTCGCCCCACCAGTCACCGCGCCGCAACCGGCGGCGCGGCTTTCATATTCGTCCCGCGCATCAAACACGAGGTGTACGAATTCATGTGCCAGGGGTCGAGCAGGATCGGCTGATGCCGTAATCCTGTTTATCGAGACCTGCATAAAACCGCCGGTGCGAAAATGTCCGCTATCAGCCTTAAACCCGGTGTCGTTAGTACTCGGATGAATCACCAGATCCGCTTTGGTCGTGCTAATTGCGTTGTTATGGATCGTGGCGTGTCCAATCTCGGCCTGACCATCTGTAACATCAAAGAGCAATGCCGACATTCCCGAGATCATATTCTGGATCGACGTAATGTCCCCGGCAGGCGCGTCGTAAAGAATTGCGACGGTAATGTTGAATACATTCCGGTCGCGGCAGGTCGATCCAGGGCATTCTGAATTTTGTTTGCAATAGTTGCCAGCATTCGCGCCGCCATTGCAGATTCGACGAAAAGTAGGGGAAGGGCGACCCTCAATTTCACCGTTTGTGGTAGCCGCGTGGGTCGCCAAAACCTTCCTAAGGTACACCGCAGAGACAACGACCAAACACAGCGTGAATAGGATTGCAATACGTTGCATCATGTGCCGGTGAGGTGAATTTTCTGTTGTCGGTTTAGGGTTCCTTGAAGTTTTGTTCGTCATGTGCTGTCTCCTTCTAAGCGCGGGTGAGGTGAAGTCGCCTTAATGGCCGATTCACATGAACCTTACGGCTGACTCGATTGAGATTTGCTGGTCGCAAATGTTCAACGGTTGCAGCTCGGTTTTTTGAATCCCTTTGATCGACCTAGTAAAAAACTTACGGAAAGATTCAGTCAGGACCTCGAACCTTAAGAGTGGCAGTTGACGTGAGGTTAACGGGAGCGGGACTCTCGGTCGGGAAGTGGGAGTGAGGCTCGAGTTAACGAACAAGTTCACAACATGTGCAGAACCATTAACACTACTGTCTGAGGCTGGCCTTTAGCGAGTGTACGAGGAAATTCAGCCATTAAATGAGAACGGCCGGACGATATTCCGGTTGGGCGAAAAAGTCAACAGTTCTTGTGGTGATGCGTCGTTAGCACATGATAATAAACTGTGCGGTTTTGTCCACACTAAAAAAGGCGGCGATAGAGAAGAACAGCGGCGGCGGTAACGTGCCAATTCAAATCGTACTCGCCCGACTCATTCGAACAAAGCTGAAACGGGGTCCAGGATGATCGTTCATCGGTACCTCGCGGTTCCGCCGGCTCTTGGTCCGAGTGACCACAATTAGATCCCGAGACAGGTCGACGTGATCTCGCCTCAAATCGAGCAACTCGCGTTTACGCAATCCTGTGCCGATTGAGACGATTATCTGCGGCCGAAGATGTGCCAACCGCTCCGTAAGAACTTCAAGCAACCTCGGCTCCTCCGGAAGCAGGTACCGATAACGTTGGTTGTCCAACTTGAAGAGCCTCCCTTTGCAAGGATTGTGATGCGCTTTGCCGTATTCCATCGCCAGGGTGAAAACCCTACTTAGCATCTCAATGAAGTGGTTTGTATCGGCTTCACTTCGTCGCGTACCTCTTTTGGTAATCGAGTTGCGAAGTTCAGCTTTGAAACCATCCACCATCTGAGTATCCAACTCCTCGAAGTCTAACCTTCCGAACCACCTCCGAATAACCGGCGCCATATAATGATAGTTCTCCCAGGAGCGAAGATTAGTCTTGGCAATCCAATGTCGCCAACTATTTCGCTGGCATGAAAACGGATAAGAATGTGGTTTGATAAGCGCTACTTCACAGGTACGGGGAGTGATTGTTGAATTGTGCAAGGGTAAGGGGAGCTTGGAATATATGTTTACCAATCCCCGGACCGGGAAGCCATTCACAGACAACAAGCACGCGTTTACCAGGCTTCAGCTTGAAATACATCATGGAGCTAATGAGGGCACAGTGATCCGAAGACTTGCCTGAGATATGTGCGGGCTACGGATGCGGTGAAGCGGGCGGCAGTTCAGGCGGCGATGCTTGGAGGACACAGTGGGTCGCCATCCGGACACACAGTGGACACACGGAAGTTGAGGGCAGTGTGAGGTTTTTTCGTAAGTTATCGATTTGAAATGGTCGGGGCGAGAGGATTCGAACCTCCGACCTCACGGTCCCGAACCGTGCGCGCTACCAGACTGCGCTACGCCCCGTTAACTGAACTAATGAGTGTATGTTACCACGTGTGTGGTGTCAAACCTCGTTTGGTTCTTCTGCAACGGTCTTTTTTCCAAACTTGTGTTTAAGAAATTCGATGATCGGGGGCAGCAGCGAGAGAAAGACGACGACGATCACAACTTTTTCGAT
>DASSCG010000330.1:0-4863 GCA_035697925.1 Pyrinomonadaceae bacterium | reverse complement strand
CTAAATCATGTCCCGATTGCTGATCATGTCCATAATCTTCGCTGCCAGCATTGCTCCAGTATTAGCGCAAGCCATTGCGGAGGTTGCACCCGACGGTCCGGGACAGGACGCTCACTGGCCGAGCGCGGCCAAAAACGGCTTTGGCACTTCAAACACCCTCGCATCGAAAGTTTGGTTTACCTTGAATGGCGGTGTTTTGACCGAAGTATTTTATCCAACTCTCGACGTACCGAATGTCCAATCGTTGCAGCTAGTCATCGTCCAAGCCGGCAGCGTTGAGACGGAGAGCGAGCACACGGTTCACCGCATCGAAGTGCTGGATCCCCAGTCTCTTACTTTCAGGCAGGTGAACACAGCCCTAAACGGTGCTTACACTATCGGCAAGACATACGTCACTGATCCTGATCGCAGCTCACTTCTAATTGATGTGGCTTTTCGATGGAATAAACCTGAACCCTGCTCGTGTTCGCTTTACGTCAATTACGATCCCTCGATTAACAATAGCGGAATGCACGACTCAGCCTGGATCGAAGGCAACTGGCTGGTGGCTTCGGATGGAGACAAAGCTTCAGTAGTTGCGTTAGCGGGCGAAGGTCTCGCTGATCAAACGAACGGGTTCCTTGGCACCAGCGATGGCCTTTCGCAATTGCGACGCGGCGGCAAATTCATTCGTTATCTTCGGGCTGACAACGGTAATGTTGTCCAAATGGCGCGCGTGGATTTTTCCAGGAGGGCAGGTAACGTTGACGCGGGTTCTACTCGCTTCACTATCGTGCTGAGTTTTGGTCGTAACCCGCAGGAGGCGATGAGGACTGCACAGGCTTCGATCGATAAGGGCTTTGCCAAGTCCCTTTCGTCGTACCAACGGAGCTGGCATCAGTACCTGCAGAGACTTCGCCGCGTACCTGGAAGATACCGGGCGCAATTCAACATGTCTGCCATGGTTCTGAAAGCTCTGGAAGACAAAACTTTTCGAGGTGCAATGATTGCATCTCCCTCAGTTCCCTGGGGCGGTGGACGCAACGCGAACGAACCCACGATTAGCGGATACCACGCCGTCTGGTCCCGCGATCTCTATCATGTAGGTACGGCCTTTCTGGCTATGGGAGATCGCGCTAGTGCAAATCGGGCCCTTGATTATCTCTTCAAGGTTCAGCAAAAAGCAGATGGGAGTTTTCCTCAAAACTCCTGGGTCGACGGACGACCGATTGGCGGCGGAATACAGATGGACCAGGTGGCATTCCCGATCATCCTTGCTTATCAACTCGACCGCAAAGATCCCAAAACCTGGCTTGAACACGTCAAGCCGGCGGCGGACTTCATACTCAACCATGGCCCCAGCACCGGACAGGAGCGCTGGGAGGAGAAACCGGGGTATTCTCCTTCGACTATAGCGACAGAGATTGCAGGACTTGTCTGTGCCGCCCACATCGCTTCGCTGAATGGTGATCGCACTGCGGCGGCCACATATTTGAAAAAGGCTGATGATTGGTTTCGCAATCTGGATCGCTGGACTATAACTACCACTGGGTCACATGGCGGAAGCTATTATCTTCGCGTCACTGAGAATGACGATCCGAACGACGGAGCAAAGATGGAAATCAACAGCGGCGGGGGAACTTTTGACGAGCGTGAAATAGTCGACGCGGGTTTCCTCGAGCTTGTGCGTTTAGGTCTTAAGCCACCGTCTGACAAATCGATCCGCAGCTCCGTGAGGGTTGTGGACAAGCTGATCAGAAAACAAACGCCGAAAGGTTTGGCCTGGTATAGATACAATCACGACGCGTATGGAGAGCGCGCCGATGGTGGCGGCTATGACGGTCACAAGGGGATAGGCCGGTTGTGGACCTTGCTCACAGGCGAACGAGGTGAGTACGAGTTAGCATTGGGTAACAGGCTGGGAGCGCGTCGACACCTGGATGCAATGATGAACTTCGCAAACGATGGAATGATGCTTCCTGAACAAATTTGGGATCGCCCAGAATCCCCCGGTAAAAGGCTACAATTTGCCGCCGGAACCGGGTCAGCTACTCCGCTCGCGTGGTCCATGGCGCAATTTATTCGTCTCGCCATGAGTCTGCAAAATGGACATAATGGTGATACGCCGTCAGTCGTCGCAGCCCGGTATGCGATCAGGCCTGTGGCCAGATAATGGTTTCATCTAACCAATCCGATCTTATTTTTGCTGGCGATTTGGGGGGCACACATCTTCGCGCTGCCCTGGTTGCTGCTAATGGTGAGATTCATTATCGCTTGAAACAACCAACGCCTCAGGCGGAAAAGCCGGACGGGATCGTTCAAGCTATAGTTGCTGCTGCTCGCGAAGGCGAACGGCACATCTCGGGAAGTGGTAGAAGAATTTCCGGGGTATCAGTGGCGGTTCCGGGAACAGTAAACTTTGAGGAGGGCGTCGTAGTTAAGGCGCCGAACGTACCTTGTCTTGATGGTTTCCGCCTCGCTGCGGCACTGGAAAGTGAGCTTAAGTGGCCCGCAGTTCTTGAGAATGATGCGAATGCCGCAGCGATTGGTGAGATGTGGCAAGGCGCCGCTCGAGGTTTCAGCAGCATCGTCTGCGTAACCCTGGGAACCGGCGTTGGCGGAGGCATCGTTCTTGATGGAAAATTGTGGCGCGGGGCGGATGGATCAGCGGGGGAAATCGGACACCTGGGAGTTGATCCTTTTGGCGGTGTTCCTTGCGGATGCGGAAGCCGCGGGTGTTTGGAAGTCTACGCTTCCGCCACAGCAGTTGTCCGAATGACACGCGAAGCGCAGCCCCGATATGGAGAGTCATTACTGCACACGAGCGAGGACCTCACTTCCGAGATAGTCTACCGCGCTGGCGTGGAAGGCGATGAACTTGCTCTTGAAGTGTTTCGTCGCATGGGCGTCTATCTGGGGATAGGCCTGGCGAGTCTGGTCAACTTACTCAACCCCGAAATCATTGTCATTGGCGGCGGGCTATCAAATGGCTGGGAACTCTTCGAGCAGCACATGCATCGGCAGGTGATCGAGAGAGCCTTTCCGCTACCGGCGCGCACCGTCAAGATCACACGCGCGGAGTGTGGAGACGATGCTGGTTTTCTCGGTGCCGCACGACTGGCATTCGTTGGTCAAGAACCCGCGTTGAAGGCGCGGTGAGAACCCGTATGCGGCTACATTGACCTGGTTAACTGTCGATTCAAATGAAAAAATATCTCACACTCCTATGTTGCTTAATTGGATCTGTTGTCGGGATCGCGGCCCAGGACATCACGAGCCTTCAGAAGATCGGGTCGGTCGAAAGTTTCACTCGCTCTGAAAAGGGAGTCACTCTCACCTGCAGCGACAATTCTCAAGTTCAGTTGACTGTTCTGGCTGCTGATCTGATCAGGATACGAACCTCGTTCGGCAAGGGAATCCCTACAAGAGATCACTCCTGGGCAATTGAAAAAACAAACTGGCCCACAGCTCGCTGGAGTTTGCTAACCAACGATGCTTCGATTTCCCTCAAGACCGATGAGCTGGAAGTCTTCGTTCAACGCAATCCGTTGCTCATCGAATTTCGCGATGTGGCCACCGGCAGGATTATCAACGCCGATGAGCAGCCCATGGCTCATGATGTAAAAGGTCTGTTGAAAGAGATGATGTTCGATCCAGCTGCCGGACCCTTTGTTGCTGTGTCCAAAAGGCTGGGTTTCGATGAACATTTCTACGGCCTGGGTGAAAAAGCAGCGCGCCTGGACAAGCGGCGCAGCTCGTTTGTGAACTGGAATTCAGACACGCCCGGCTATACGGAAGGCAAAGATCCCATCTATCAAACTGTGCCCTTTTACATCGGCTTGGATCGTGGAGCGGCTTACGGAATCTTTTTCGACAACAGTTATCGGAGTTACTTCGATTTTGGCAAGTCGTCGCAACAGCGGATCTGGTTCGGCGCTGAGGGTGGTGAGATTGACTATTATTTTTTTCACGGCCCATCGATAAAGAAAATCCTGGGTCGCTACACCGAGCTCACGGGGCGCATGCCACTTCCGCCGTTGTGGGCGCTGGGCAATCAGCAAAGCAGATGGAGTTACTATCCGGACAAAATGGTCGAGGAGGTGGTGAAACAATATCGCGAGCGTGACTTGCCGCTCGATGTGGTCCACCTCGACATCGACTACATGCAGGCCTACCGCGTTTTCACCTGGGACCCGAAGCGTTTCCCTAATCCGAAAGAGATGATCGAGAAACTCGGACGCCAGGGAGTCAAGATCATCACCATTGTTGATCCTGGCATAAAACATCAACCGTCCTCTGCCGGTGCTTCACCAACAACATCGCGATCACCTCTTGAACTGCAGGACCGATCTTATTACGTCTTTGATGAAGGTCTTAAAAACAACTATTTTCAACGTCGCAAGAATGGCGACCTGTTCGTGCCCAGGGTTTGGCCGGGTGATAGCGTGTTTGTCGACTACACGTTGCCGGCGGCGCGCCAGTGGTGGGGTGAGCTTCATCGTGCCTACACAGATTTTGGCGTAGCCGGAATCTGGAACGACATGAATGAACCTTCTGACTTCGTAGATCAAAGCGGTAAGAACCAGATCGACGTAGTAAGTAACGATGCCGGTGCAAATTCAACGCATGCTAAGAACCGAAACGTCTTTGCCTTGCTAATGTCGCGCGCAACTTACGAGGGTCTACAAAAGTTACAACCTGAGAAGCGTCCCTATGTGATCACACGAGCCGCTTACGCAGGCATTCAGCGCTACTCAACCATGTGGACTGGAGACACGAACAGTACCTGGGAATCTTTGTCTCTAAACATTCCGATGTTCACCACCTTGGGTCTGTCGGGCCAACCGTTTGTCGGTAGCGATGTAGGCGGGTTCATAGGCCGTG
>DASSCG010000329.1:0-3318 GCA_035697925.1 Pyrinomonadaceae bacterium | reverse complement strand
TTCTCGATAGAATTCGCGGCCTCGTGCTTCTTTGTAGCCTTGCGTGTCGAGATCGAAAGTTACGGTTTCAACGCCTTCAGGATGAAAACCCAAATCGATCGTGCTTGCGTTGCGCAGGCTGCGCAGGAATAGAGCCGCTGTGATGAGCAACACCAGCGAGATCGCAATCTGCGCAACCACGAACCCACTGCGCGTGCGTGAACGCCCGGTGCCCGCTGGTGAGTCGTTCTTCAGCGCTCCGAGCACGTCCGTTTTGGAGGCTTGGAGCGCAGGCGCAAGTCCAAAGAGCAATCCAGTGACAAGGGAGACCAAAAGCGTAAAGAGCAGGACGCGAATGTCGAGACCGAGATCCAGTGAGACTGGAACATCGGCGGGCAGCTTGTAAGCCAACAGAAATCGGATCGCCCAAACAGCGATCAGGATTCCGGTTGCCCCGCCGATCAGAAACAGCAGTACGCTTTCAATCAATAACTGGCGCACGATACGCCAACGACCAGCCCCAACCGCCAGCCGGATAGCGAGCTCTTTGCGACGAACACTCGCCCGAGCAAGCGTCATGGCTCCCACATTGGTGCACGCAATTAAAAGAACCAGACCAACGATAAACATTAGGATGGACATGAAGCCGATCACTGCTCCGCGCACCTGACCTGGAACCGGGCTCGCGGGTCGCACATCGATCCCGAGACCGCGATTTGTATCCGGATACGCTTCCGCCAATTGATTCGCGAGAGCGCCCATCGCTGCCTGCACCTGCGGAATTGTGGCGTCCTTTCGTAGCCGTCCAATCATTTCCAAGCCACGTACGCCGCGATCCTCACGCTCAGCACCGCGGCTCATCATCAAGGGCACCCAGATGTCAGGCATCAGGCCGGCGCTTGTACCTCTGAATCCTTCGGGCGCAACGCCAATGACGGTATAGGAACGACCATTCAATGTAATGTCCTTGCCCATCGCTGCCGTGTTGGATCCAAAACGTTGTCGCCACAAACCATGGCTCAAGACGACCACCGGATGGGTTCCTGGCGTTCGATCCTCTTCGGGAAGAAAGAAGCGTCCCTGAACCGGACGTGTTCCCAACAGCTCGAAGTAATTGCCGGAAACAAGCATTCCGTAGACACGTTCAGGCTGGCTCCCAGTGTTCATGTTGAAAGGCTCGCCGGTGTAAGCGATCAATCCATCCAGCAACTTGGTTTGCTCGCGGTAGTACAAGAACTCCGTATGGGAAAAGCTGTGAAAGCTGCTTCCGTTTGGTGCCGTAGCGTGCACGTCGACCAGACGATCCGGCTGGGTAATACCGGGAAGCGGTCGCAGGAGGATGCCGTTCACCACACTGAAGATTGTGGTGTTGGCGCCGATGCCAAGCGCCAGTGTGATAACTGCGATAGCGGTAAACCCGGGTCGCTTCAACAGGCTTCTAATTCCGTAGCGAACGTCTTTGAAGAGAGTTTCCATAATTGAATTTCCGATTTGTGATTTTTGATTTTAGATTTTTGTTTTGGACTCTTGATTTCTGATCTCCTGATTTCGTGTTGCCTCGTGTGGTTTCGTGGATCGTTGGTTTGGTTTTAATCGAAACTACCTACGATCCACTAAATCACACGAACCTACACGAACTTCACAAATCAAAAATCACCAATCAAAAATCAAAAATCCCTTCACTCGTAGCGCGCGACGTAGCATAGACTTCAGTCTGTGTCGCCGCTTACGCAGGATCCAACGTAGACTCTTACTTCGACTAACACAGACTGAAGTCTATGCTACTCGTAGCGCAGGGCTACTAAGGGATCGACCTTGGTTGCGCGGCGTGCGGGAATGTAAGACGCTAACAAGGCAACTACCAATAACGTACCCACAACGAGCGCAAAGGTTCCCAGATCGTAGGTGCCAACTTCAAAAAGCAAACTCCTTAGCAACCGCATGAGACCCAGAGCCGCGAGTACTCCAATCGCCATTCCCGCGAGCGACACCCCGAGTCCTTGTTTCAGGATCATCTTCAAAATGTCGGAAGTCTGCGCCCCCAGGGCCATGCGCACACCGATGTAGTGTGTCTGTTGGCTGACTGAGTAGGAGACCACTCCGTAAATGCCGATCGAAGCCAGCAGCAACGCCACTCCGGCAAAGATGCCAATCAGGATCGCCGGAAAGCGCCGCATGAACGCCGCGGGTGAGTCGCCGATTAGTTCCTCCATTGGGCGCACATTAAATATGGCCACTTCGGGTTCCAAGGTGCGCGTCTCATTACGAATTGCGGAGGCCAATGCTGTCGAATCGACGCCGGTACGAATTACGAGGTTAGTTCCAGTGCTCGGAAAACGGCGGAAGGGGTAATAGATGACCGGCCTGATCGCTTCGTCCAGCGCGCCAATCTTCACGTCACCGACCACACCAATGATCAGATCTGTTTGTCCTGCGAACGAGCTGTATGCCAACCGGCGTCCTACTGGATCGCGTCCGGGAAAGACTTTGTCGGCGAGGGTTTTACCGATGATGACAACTCCCGGAATAGGTGCAGGTTGCGCACCCTGCGTTTGCGGTTGTGCCTGTGCCTGGGCCTGCGCGGTTTGACGCTCGGCTTCGCCATCTCGATTATCGAATGCTCGTCCCGCGACAATGGGAACACCCAGCGTCTTAAAATAGCTCTCGTCGACTACGCGAATGTTTGCCTCAATCTCCTGGCCGGGTGGCGGGACGGGATCGCCGTCCACATAAAATCGAGTAGTGTTGCCACCCTGCAAGGGCAAGATGTTGACCGTACCAGAGTTGTTGACGCCGGGAAGCGACTGCACTCGATTATTTAGTTGCTCATAAAACAATACTTGCTTGCCTAAATCGGTGTATTTCGCGGCTGGCAGATTCACGGTCACTGTCAATACGTTTTCAGGATTGAAGCCCACGTTGGCTTGCAATAAACGGAGCAGACTTTTCATCATCAATCCGGCGCCAACCAACAGCACCACCGCCAATGCAATCTCCGTCATAACCAGGCCACTGCGGAGGCGCTGCCGCGCACCACCGGTGCTGGCACGTCCACCCTCCTTTAGCACTTCGTTCAGATCCAGTCGTGACGACTGAAGTGCGGGAGCGAGGCCAAACACAATTCCTGTCAGTAGGGAAAGCCCGATCGAGAACGCCAGGATGGGTGCATCAATCTGCAGGGACGTTAGAAATGGCAGGGTACTCAGCTGGCTGTCAGGCAAAACTGCTACCAGGCCCTTTACTCCCCAATAAGCAACCAGTAAACCTGCCAGGCCGCCTGCCAATGAAAGCAGTAGTGATTCGGTCAGCAGTTGTCTTATCACGCGCCAACGACTGGCT
>DASSCG010000328.1:0-5789 GCA_035697925.1 Pyrinomonadaceae bacterium | reverse complement strand
TCACGACTCAAGTCAGAGCTACTGTGAATGGCAAATGAGAAAATGAGAAATGAGAAATGAGAATGAGAAATGGAAAATGGAAAATGAACGCTTCCTAACTGCAAATCAGCATCAAGTGCCGACTTAAGGGACCAACACCAGCTTTCCAAACTGCGCCCGATCCTCCATCAGTTTATGCGCCCGTCGCGCCTCCGAAAGCGGCAGAGTTTGATCAACGACGGCCCGGATCGCGCCACTCTCCACAAATCTCATGGCCTCCAGCAACTCCGCTTTGGAACCCATAAATGACCCGAGAATTGTCAGGTGGCGATAAAAGATCTGACGAATATCAGTCTTCCCATCAAATCCGCTGGTTGCACCGCAAGTTACTAAGCGCCCGTTATTCTTGAGTGAAGTGATCGACCCAGGCCATGTGCTAGCGCCTGTATGCTCAAAAACGACATCCACACCCTTTCGGCCCGTCAGTCGTCTTACTTCTTTGGGCCAGTCTTCTCGGGTGTAATTAAGCGTTTCGTCTGCCCCGAGCTCTCTGGCTTTGATGAGCTTATCGTCGGATCCGGCTGTAGCAATCACTCGCGCACCAAGCAACTTCGCTATTTGAATACCAATAGAGCCAACGCCGCTGCCTGCGGCATGGACCAGGACGTCTTCACCTGGTCTCACGTTTGCGCGAGTTACCAACATGTGCCACGCGGTGATAGTCACCAAAGGCAGGGCGGCTGCGTCTTCCCAGGATAGATTTTGGGGTTTGGGGACAACATTGACTCCCGGCGCAACCACATATTCTGCGTAACCGCCCGGACGACTCTGACCAAGCACCGAATACTCGCGGCAGAGGTTGTCTCGTCCACTTAAGCATTCGTGACAGTGACCGCAGGATACCCCCGGCTGCAACATCACCTCGTCGCCAACCCGTACCCAGGTAACCAGCTCTCCCACATCGCGCACCACGCCGGCGATGTCATTGCCCAGAATGTGAGGTAGTGGAATCTCGATCCCCGGTAATCCGCCGCGGACCCAAACATCGAGGTGGTTTAATGCACAAGCGCGAACCTGCACGAGGACTTCATGCGCCTTGATTGTGGGATTGAAGACATCGGTGAACTCAAGAACCTCTGGCCCACCATGCTGGTTAAAGACGACGGCTTTCATGATTAGTTTGTAGGAGAGTCCCTCCGTGGGCACCCCATCTTCGTATCCGCACGGCGTAAGCTCTGGAGATCTGAAATCGCGTACTGATGATAGCTACTGAAAGGTTACGATTTCCAAAGATGGGGTGCCCACGGGGGGACACCCCTACAACTCTAGAATTGGCTACGATTTCTAATGCGAAGATGGGGTGCCCACGGAGGCTCACCCCTACAACTCTGTTGTGTCCGCGTAGACGCGCGGCTCACTCTCCGCCTGTTCACGCGCATGATATGAGGAGCGTGTTAGTGGACTTGATTGGACATGGTGGAAGCCCATTTCCATGCCAATCTCGCGCCAGCGGTCAAACTCTTGCGGCGTGACATAGCGCTCGACAGGCAGGCGCTTTTCGTATGGCTGCAGATACTGTCCAATCGTCATGATGTCACAAGATACTGAGCGCAGATCTTTCATCAGCTCGACGACTTCATCAAACTCTTCGCCCAGTCCAACCATAATGCCGCTCTTGGTGAGCATGCCGCGACCCTCACGATCGCGTCGTTCCCCGGCGCGCCGTAACAAGGTGAGCGATTGTTGGTAGTCGGCATCGGGCCGCACACGTCTATAAAGACGAGCGATGGTCTCTGTGTTGTGATTCAGCACGTCAGGTTGAGCATCGAGTACCGTGTTGAGCGCAGCTTCATCGCCGTTAAAATCGGGGATCAATACTTCGACCTTGCATTCGGGGTTGAGCATTCTCACTTGACGAATTGTCTCGGCCCAATGAGCAGCACCACCGTCAGGCAAGTCGTCCCGATTCACTGAAGTGATTACTGTGTGAGCCAGGTTCAGATGCCGCACTGCTTCCGCTACGTGACGGGGCTCATCGACGTCGAGCATTCCAGGTTGTCCCTTACCCACCGCACAGAACCCGCAATGGCGCGTGCAGATATCCCCAGCAAGCATGAATGTTGCCGTACGGTCCGACCAACATTCAAAGATGTTAGGGCAACGTGCTTCCTGGCAGACCGTGTGAAGATTCAAACCTTCGATCAGCTTCAGAACATTGTTCTGATTGGTCGGATCGCCCAGGCGAATACGGAGCCAGTCAGGTTTAGGCTGACGAACTTGACGTGATTGGGGTTGATTGCTGATGACTCTAAGTTCGCGCGACAACGGTCTCACCTCATTTTATCTAAGCGACATTCTAGCATCGCTGTGAGGATTAGGCACTTTGAGACGCTGACGGTTTAGCTTTGAGTGACCAAAAACAATCCACGAAATAGCACGAACGAACACGAAAGATCATTAGTGCCTTTTAGTGGATCGTTTTGGGCTCTATCCTAATGAGCCGTTATCTAACTCAGCAGCCCCGCTAACGCATCTGGATCGATATTGCCGCCGGACACAATGACACCTACGCGTTTACTGTCCGCCGGCAACTTATTGTGCAGCACCGCTGCCGCTGCGGCGACGCCGGAAGGTTCAACTAGTGTCTTCATGCGAAACAACATGAACTTAATCGTGGCTACAATCTCCTCGTCAGACACGGTCAAGACATCGGTAGCGTTCCGTTGAACGATAGGGAAGGACAACGCGCCGGGGCTCTGAACCCGAAGCCCATCAGCAATCGTCGGTGGCGGCGGGATTGAAACTCGCTCTCCTTTAATGAACGATTGGCGCGTGTCGTCGCCCGTCTCCGGCTCGACTGCGTAGCAACTGATAGAAGAGTTAATCGCTTTCGCTGCAGTGCTTATTCCGGCAAAGAGACCGCCGCCGCTGCAAGGCGCCAGAATGCAATCGAGGTCAGGGGCGTCTTCCAAAAATTCCAGTGCGCTCGTACCCTGGCCGGCCATTACGAGGTAATCGTCATAAGGCGGAACCATCACCAAGTTTTCCCGCTCCGAAATCGCGTGTGCTACAGCCTCGCGGTCTTCGCCATGCCGATCGTAGAACACGATCTCGGCGCCATAGGCGCGCGTGGCTTCGACTTTTGATTTAGGAGCATCGTCAGGCATTGCCACGACCGCGCGTACCTTCGCTTCGCGAGCAGCCAGGGCAACGGCCTGCGCGTGATTTCCAGAAGAGAAGGCTACCACGCCGCGGTTTCTTTCTTCGTCAGTCAACGAGAGGATTTTGTTGGTAGCGCCCCGGATCTTAAATGCTCCAGCGCGTTGCAAGTTCTCGCATTTGAAAAAGACTTGTTTGCCTGTGGCTTCATCGAATGAGCGCGAGGTGATTACGGGCGTACGGTGAATGCGCGAACCGATGCGCTCATGGGCTTCTCTGATTAGTCCAATTGACAGCATGCATGCAGTTTAACCGCTACAGAGCCAGATGTGCCAAGAGCAGGATCAGTTGATGCGCAGTGAGGAGGTCCCGCTAGACCTTCATTGATGATTCGTCCTTGTGACCCTAAGACCGGAAACAGGCCCCACCTTCTTGACTTCGAGGCTATGACTCCGAATTCCAATGCGAAGATGGGGTGCCCACGGAGGGACACCCCTACAACTCTAGGGCATCCTCTTGGGCCCTCGTCCAGGTTCTTTATACAAACTCCTTAGCCGGGGCCGAGAAAGTTTGTATTTCAAACACTTTGACGAAGTTCTTAATGATCGAGTCCTCAACGGCACTCAAATCCACCTCGTGGCCCAGCAACTCTTGCATCGACGTCACCGGCTCGCCTTCACACGCGATGATCAGGTCAAAGTAGCTCAAGTCGGTATTTACATTTAGAGCGAAGCCGTGTGTTGTGACCCAGCGGGCAATGTGTACTCCGATGGCAGCGACCTTCCCGCGCTGTGTATGAACGCCGGTTAATCCCTGAATAGGAAAAGCGTCGATTTTAAAGTCATACATAGTGCGAATTAAGACGGCCTCGAGATCCCGAACATATCGATGCACATCCTCGCGATCAGGGCTGAGATTAATAATTGGGTAGCCTACAATTTGGCCCAGTCCGTGATAGGTAATCTTCCCGCCGCGATTAGTTTCAAACACCGTCACGCCGCGAGCGGCCAGGGATTCCGGCGACATCAGGATTCCGGCGTTATCTCCTCGTCTTCCGATCGTGAGCGTATGAGGATGTTCCAGCAGCAGCAATGTATCGGGCTGCGCGCCTGTTTGCACCGCGCACTCCGTTTCTTTTTGCAGTGCGAGGGCTGTTTCATAGTCGACGCGACCCAGCCGTTGAACCGTTAGTTGTCGTTCCTTCATGTCCAGCTATGCATTCTAACGTGGTTCAAATTTATTGGCGAAGTTAGGAAGAGTTTCGGGGCAGACTGGACTTAATTAGCCCTGTGCGTTGAAAATAGCCTCGCTTCCCTAAGCTGAATCCATTGTCCAGGAGAAAAAATTTGAAACGCTTAACAGCTCTGTTGATTGTCATCCTCGCGCTCTGCTCTGCAAACGCGTTGGGTCAAACTAGAAAAAGAACTTCTAAGACTCCGGCTACCAGACCTGCACCAATGTCCGGTATTCACCAAGCCGGCAAGACTCGTGTTGGTGATCAGATCAAGAATCTGACACGGTTTCTTTACCTGCTGGGAGGAGTCGCGAAGGGAATCGAAGCCGTCGACGAAGCAGAGAGAAGGAATGAGGCTTCGCCAACAGTCATAGAGCAAGCTAAGAGAAACAAGGACACTGTAAGAACAAGTATCAAGAGTGTTCGTGAGGGGTTAGACGCATTGGAGATCCACTTTCGCACTACCCCGGAGCTGCAGCGTTATTACATCAAACTGGCAGGTGTCGCTTCCGGCGCGGCGACTGCTGAGGAGCAGGCTGCTGCGAATCAATTAGATCGCGCTGGGAGAAGCCTGCTGGATGTCGTGAATCGACTCACCAATGTGCTAACGGAAATGAAGTAAGGAATTTCGGAATGCGGGAAATTTCTGCTTGCCTCAGAAGTCAGCGGGATCGGCAAAACGGCTTTGCCGCCCGTGTTGGCTTCGCGGATGTGGCTTTGCCCTTCCGTTTGTTGACCTTTTCTTGGCGGCTATGCCGCCCTCCTCTTAAACTTGATGGAATCCGATAGGGAGCAGCCCAGGTGAGAAGTGGCCGATCGTACGGAAGGGCAAAGCCACATCCTCACAACAGGCGGCAAAGCCCTTCTGACCAAATCCGCAATCCGAAATTCTCTCAACGCTTTACTGCGAAATCGAATGAGCTCAAGAACCACCTCACCTCAACGGCGGAGACTTTACCTGGCACCCCGACCACCACTAACTGATACAGCCTATTGTTGACCAGAAAAATCCTGGACGTGTATAGCCCACTCTCTGCTGTAGCATGAAACTCGCGGCCCGGGTAACGCTTATGCGAGATGTTTGAGTTGCTTTTTAACTTCCCGGAAATCCCATCGAGCACACCCTTACGAACTCTATCCAGGAGATTCTTAGATCCGGAAATGTTTGGAGGAAGGTCTGCATAGCTAACGGCGAAGACCGCAAATTGCGTAAGCGCGAGAGCAACGTTGTTAACGACTTGGACGTCGTCAATGGTAAGCGCCTGCTCCGTGATTCTCGGTTCCACCGGCATTTGAGCGATAAAATCACCGGACGTTGAGGAGTATTTGAACCATTTCTCCGGAATCGGAATAGCCTGGGTTGAGGCGGGTAGTGGACGAGTTTGGCGAAGCAAAACCCAATTCCATTTATAACCCT
>DASSCG010000327.1:0-4866 GCA_035697925.1 Pyrinomonadaceae bacterium | reverse complement strand
TATCCGCTCATCGAAACCAAAGAGCTCGATAACCATTCCCACATCTGAGCTAACACAAATCGTCTGGCGGCAAGTCACCCAGTGTTCGCGCTGGGTGACTTTTTTTGCCTGTCCACGTGACTGACGATAAGCATGCAACGATAAGTAACGGCTGTGCCTCAAAAGTCATGCGGCATCGGCAAAACGGCTTTGCCGCCTGTTGAGAGGATGGGCTTTGCCGCTCCGTTAGCGGTTGTCCTTTTCTTGGCGGCTATGCCGCACGCCCCTAAAAACCCAAGAGGTCCGGAAGGGCACAGCCAGATTAGAAGCGGCCGATCGTACGGAAGGGCAAAGCCACATCCTCACAACAGGCGGCATAGCCGTGCTGCAACGACTTTGGAGGCAAAGCCATAAGTAAACTTTCCGACAATTCGGCCTCCGAGCTCTCTCGCGCTTCCCGAAAAACCGTATAGCATCAGTTTCACTAACCTTCACTCCTCGAGCGTTAAATCCAATAACCACAACCTTCACTACAAGAACTCCAAAATCAGCAATTCAGTTGTCGAGACTCTAAGTTGAGTTGGCCCGAGCGAGTGACGAGTTGGCCCACTACGCCTATGGCCCAAGAGGCATAAGCCTTGCACCTTACGAATGCTGGTCGCCGTTGAGCTTTCTGGCGCACTTCCGAATCTTTGGAACCAGCCAGATTGATCAAGTGGTCCAACATCCAGATAGATGGAAATCACTTTCGTGCGACAGTGATCCCGAGCTCCCCGAATTCAACCGGCGCACTCCCCGAAAGCTTCTTGTCGGTTCAGTTTGATCGGGATTGCGCCACTGATGCGAGTCAGACCATACGCTTCAGTGGCGGAATTACAGGTGGTCTCTTTCAAGAAGTTGGAGGATTTACAATGAAAAGGAAACTGGGACTAGCAATAACAGTCCTAACGGTAATTTTGGCGTTTGCTGCTGAAAGTTTTGCCCAGGCCACAGGTGGCTCAGTGATTGGGCAAACCCTCGATCAAAACGGAGCCGCAGTTCCCAACGCGACAGTCACATTAAAAAATGAGGCCACGGGACAAGTCCTCACTACCCAGTCCACGGGCAATGGTGATTTCAGCTTCCCGAATACGCTCGGGGGTGATTACACCGTAACTGCCACAGCCTCGGGCTTTCAGGAAGCCAACGAGAAAGTGAAGGTTCTGCTCAATCAGGAGAGCAGTGTGAATGTAGTCTTGAAACCGGCTGGGGTCAGCGGTGTGGTGGAAGTGACCTCAGGTGGCGAGACTCTCGTGCAAACCGAGACGTCGCAAGTGGGCAGCAATTTCGAGACGCGTCAAGTTCAAGATCTGCCAATCTTTAATGATGTGCGCGCGCTCGCTCTGCTCTCACCGAATGTCGTTGCTCAGGGCGTCGGCGTAGCCGGCGATGGAGGGTCCGTAGGAGGTACTCGCCCACACGCTAATGCTTTCAATGTTGATGGTGTGGACAACAACTCTCCAGACCTTACCGGCAAGCAGGTAAACATCATTCAGGATTCCATTTCCGAAGTGGCGGTCTTGACCAATAACTATAATGCCGAGTTTGGCACTGGTGCGGCGGGTCAATTCAATACTGTCACCAAGAGCGGTACCAATAGTTTTCACGGTTCAGCTTTCGGTTATTTACAGAATCGGCACCTTAACGCTACCAGCACCAGCGAGGAGTTTAATCTGCAGTCCGGGGTAATAACCGAAAAACCGGCGCTCACAGATCGGCGATATGGCGGCACGATCGGTGGGCCTATTCTCAAGAACAAGCTCTTCTTCTTTGGCGCGTATCAACGAGAGCCGATTAGCCAACAGGCAAGCGGAGTGTCTTACGCTGCTCCTACATCTGAGGGGTTGACGCAGATTGCATCGTTGCCAGGTGCCAGTCCTTTTGTGGTCAATATTCTCAGAGACAATCTGGTTCTCCCGACGACAGCGACAAACACTCAGACGGTTCTGGGTACCCCCGGAATTCCCTTTGGTGTCGTCTCTCTGGTAACCCCCGGTGGTTCACTCGAGACCCAATACCAGATCAATATTGATCACTTATTGGGCAACAATAACCAATTTCGCTACCGCTTTAGCTCTGACACAATCGGTAGTGAACAACCCGGCAGTGGCAACCCTAAGTTCAATAACCAGCAGAATGTTATTGCTCGTTTGTTCTCTGCCAGTTGGATCAGCACTATCAATAGTCGACTGGTCAATGAAGTGCGCGTTTCTTACAAGCGCTTCATTACGGACTTTCCGCTGAATGATCCGGCGTTCAATACTTTTCCGAACATTACCGTGTCGCCGCTTAATCTCGGACTCGGTCCAAATGGGAACTTGCCTCAGGGCGGTCTGAATAACTCGTATCAGATCTATGATTCATTGAGCTATGTGCGGGGGAAGCACAACTTCAAATTTGGCGGTGAAGTGAGATGGCTTATCTTCACCAGTTTCTTCCTGCCCCGCGGCCGTGGTGATTACAACTACTCCAACCTGGATGAGCTGCTCACGGACTCGCTCCCGACCGTCGTAGACATTCGCGGAGTGGGATCCGCAGCCTTCACGGGCAACCAAAAGAAGTACTACGCTTTCGCCCAGGACGACTGGAAAGTAACACCGAATCTCACTCTCAACCTGGGCCTGCGATATGAATATCTTAGCCTGCCCCGGGATGCTGCTCTGCAATCTCTGAACTCGATTGCCAGCGTACCGGGAGTGATTGAATTCAATGTTCCCAAGACAGACAAGAACAACTTCTCACCGCGTGTTGGTCTGGCTTATACGCCGGCTTTTACCAGCCGGTTGGGCAGAATCATTTCAGGCGAACGGGGTCAGAGTTCCATTAGGGCCGCCTTTGGTCTTAACTATTACGAAACCTATCAAAACCTGTATCTGCTTAACCTGCCTCCGCAGTTTCAGCAGGAAATCAGTGCCTCGGCGTTCGGTTTCACTCCTCCTTTCCTCGAAAACGGAGGAGTACCGCCAACTCCATTCCCGCCTAATACGCCAGAGGACGCTCGGGCCGCTACGGCATCATTGATCAACAACGCAGTGGAGCCGTACATCATGTCTGCCACACTCTCTTACCAGCGTGAGTTGGCTCGAGGAACGGTCCTTGAACTCCGTTACCTACACACGGCTGGCCGACACCTACCCGTGCAAGTTCGTCTCAACGGAGGCGTCGTGGACAACAGCAGACTAGTCATACCGACCTTCCTAACGAATCCAACTGCGGATCAATTGGCGGGCCGGCCGACGCTGGGAAGTCTGAACCTCCACGTTGATCCGGATGGAACTCAACACCGATTCCCAACACGACTCGGAAGCCTTGGATTTCTTGGCAGTGTTACTTCGTTCGAGCCTGAAGGAAATTCGGTTTACGACGGCGCGTCGATCAGTGTCACACGCAGAATGACGCGCGGATTGGCTTTGACTGCCGCCTACACGTTTAGCAAAGCCATTGACAACGCAACCAACGAGCTGTTTTCGAGCACTGTTAACCCGCGGCGCGCACAAGACGGCTTTGACCTCAGTCAGGAACGCTCACTTTCCGCGATCGATGTGCCACATCGTTTTGTAGCGTCATTTAACTATGACGTTCCTTTCTTTAATCGAAGTTCCAATGGCTTCCTGAAAGGAGTGCTAGGCGGGTGGCAAATCAACGGCGTCTTTCAAACACAATCGGGACAGCTGATGACGCCGCAATCAGTCATTGACAGTAACCGCAACGGTGATGCCGCTGGAGATCGAACCATCGTAAATCTCGGCGGTGTCCGTGGAACTGGAAGCGCTGTTTACGGAGTGAACGCTTTGGGCCAGCGAATCGTCGATGAAAGTGGGGCGGATCTGCTGGGCGATCCATCCACAGTGGCGTACGTCGCCATCAATCCATCGGCTCAGTACATTCAGGCAGGCTTCGGCGCCCGGGCGAATGACGGCCGCAACACGCTTCGTACCAATGGCTGGAACAGGACTGACATGGCGTTTGTGAAGAACATCTACTTCGGCGGCGAGCGATACAACATCCAACTCGCGGCTGAAATAGGGAACTTCTTCAACCAACGCATCCGGACAATTGGTGATTTTGGTTCACCGTTCTTCGTTAATCAAAACGACTTCAACGGCACCAATCAATTCGGGATCGGCGCCGTGTCCTTTGCATTTCCCGACGTAACCAGCCCGCTCTTTAATAACTATAGCGCGGGTAACTTTAGCGGCCGCACAATACAACTGCGTGCCAAATTTATCTTCTAAGGAAGATTAAATTGACCGGCAGCCCGATCAGCCGGTATTGAAAAGGGAGCAGTTAAAAGCTGCTCCCTAATTTTTTCTAGCTCCGGGAAGCACAAGCACAAGCGGCCGAGTCAGTTAATTTGGATACCAGTCAAGTGAACCCATTCATGCCGAGCGGCCAGGAGAAAAGGTGAAGTGGCAGCAACGTACTGGGCTCACTTGTCTTTGCTCCGGAATAATTGTTCGCTCCGTCAGGAGCGACATGACAAATGTGCTACACATTGCACTCCTAATATTGTAGGGGCGTCCCTCCGTGGGCGCCCCATCGTCGATTCGCTAGGGACAAGCTACAGAAAACCGCGACGATGGGGCGCCCACGGAGGGACGCCCCTACAAATCAAAACGCCCGTTTGTCATATACCCAAAAGCTATAAACATGCTGGTCCCCCGGAGCAAAGCAGGTGGGCCAAGTATGTTGGCTTTGCGTTTCCGTTGAAGGTATCCTAACTTTTCGGCTATGCCGCGTGGCTCGCAGACTCAAGACATCAACACAGCTATTCGGTTACCAACGATTGAAGAGAACCAGTAAAAACGTAAGCTTGCTGTTTGTAATTCTGACCTTACTTGTCAGTGC
>DASSCG010000326.1:0-2864 GCA_035697925.1 Pyrinomonadaceae bacterium | reverse complement strand
CAGCGCCCAACTTGCCAGTGGAATCAGGACGCGCCTTAAGCCACTTGGCCGCCGCGACGAAGTCTTCGGACATCTTGTTTCGATCCACCTTACGAAAAGCTTCAGCGCCCTGTTCGTCTTTCCCCGGATAACCGCCGACCGACGTCAATCCGTCAGGGGCGAAGGCGATAAACTTCGCGACGGCGAGGCGTCGCGCTACATCTTCGATATAAGGATTGAGTCCGCGATTTTCATGAATGACGAGGACCGTGGGAAGCTTTTTTCCTTTTGCCGGACGAGCCAGATACCCTTTTATCGAACCGTTTCCGGCGGGAGATTGGACCACCTCGTAGCCAACTTTGATTCGTTTGTCATTCGGCGGCACTTGTTGTGCCCAAGCGTAGTTGGGTTTCAGGCCCTCGAAGATAGCCGCGACGGTCAGGCCGCCGACCGCAAACTTGACGGCGCGGTCGAGAAAGGTGCGACGATCGATGTCGCCGTGCTGGTATTCATGAAAAAGATCTAGCAACTCCTGCGGATAATCGGATGCCACTTTACGTTCCATTTTTTCTCCTTGAATGTGATAACGCGGGTGCTCCACGACTATTGAGGTAAATCCGATTCTGCATTCTAGCGTGTCCTGTCGAATACGCGTAGAATAAGCCGCTTTCACATTCTCCGGCTACGATTGCTTAAAAGCGTCTTCTGCCCTTCGCCCGCTATCGCGGGCTCGAAAACTACCCAATTTCACCTGGGGCTCACGCCCCTAGGCCTTATACTATTGCCTGCTCCGCAGGTTGCGAGTTGTAATGTGGTCGCACGCATAGATGAAACGCGGCCCAATAAAACCGCCTTGAAGACCGATGATGCAGATTCCGACCTACACCCCTGGCTCGACATTCAGTGAAATCGCGGCAAAGCTTGCCGCGACTGCGAAGGCGCTGCACGCACGCGGATGGCTGTCTGGCACCAGCGGAAATCTGAGTGCTGTCGTGCAAACAGAACCGTTGCTGCTCGCCATGAGTCCTAGTGGAGTAGACAAAGGTGAACTCACGGCTGAACAGGTTCTTTTGGTTGACGAGGGTGCTCGCGTTATCAATGGTGGCCGTAAACCGTCGGACGAAACACTTCTCCATCTCGAAATAGTGAAGCAACGACAAGCCGGTGCAGTGCTGCACACTCATTCTATTTGGAATACGATCTTGTCTGACATGTTTGCTGATGAACATGGGGTCGCCATTGAAGGGTATGAAATGTTGAAAGGACTTGATGGAGTTCGCACGCACGAACATCGTGAATGGCTCCCAATTATTGCCAACTCACAAGACATGCGCGAACTTGCCGATACCATTCGCTTGGTCCTCACCGAACATCCAAACGCCCATGGTTTACTCCTACACAAACACGGGCTTTATTCCTGGGGAAAAGACCTGCGCGAGGCCAAGCGGCATATCGAAATCCTGGAGTTTCTCCTTGAGGCGCTTGGTCGCACGCTGCAGCTTAGAAGTCGAGGAAACTGATCATGGCTCTGCTAACGATTTGCGATCAGAATAGAACACTAAGTGACGAGCAGGAGATTCGCGATTACCTAGTGAAGCTTGGCATCGACTATGAGCGTTGGCCGGCCGGTGAACGGGTAGCCCCTGACGCCTCTGCTGAAAGTATTCTTGAAGCTTATGCGGATGAAATTGAGAAGCTGAAAGCAAGCGGCGGGTATGTAACAGCAGACATCATTGACGTGAACCCCGAGACGCCCGGGCTAGCAGAAATGCTGGCGAAATTCGATCGCGAACACTGGCATGATGAAGACGAAGTTAGATTCATAATCTCCGGCAGTGGACTGTTCCACATTCATGGCCAGGGTGGAGAAGTAGTAGCGATAGAAGTCAAAGCGGGCGATCTAATTCGTGTCCCTCAAGGCACACTTCACTGGTTCAACTTGTGCGTTGATCGTCGCATTCGCGCCATTCGCTTGTTTCAGGACAAAGCTGGCTGGACACCCCATTACAGTGACAGCCAGGTTGATCGAAATTACATGCCGATCTGTTTTGGCGGACCGCAGGCGCTGCAAAAAGACCATTCATGACAGACGTTGCCACGAAGACGCGAGCGGTACTGCTCGATATTGAAGGCACTACGACTCCTATCTCTTTCGTGCACGACGTCCTTTTCCCTTTTGCACGCGAGCACCTGAGGGATTATCTGATCCGGCATTCGGGAGCGCCTGAAGTGCAGGAGGATATCGCGGGGCTTTTTCGCGAGCACTCGCTCGACCAGCAGAGAGGTGAACAACCGCCTCAAATCGACGATGGATCTTCATCATTTGATGTGATAGTTCCTTACGTCGATTGGCTCATTAAACGAGACCGTAAATCTCCAGCACTCAAGTCGCTTCAGGGAAAGATTTGGGAACAAGGCTATCGTGGTGGAAGTCTGAAGGCGCCCTTATTTGACGACGTTGTTCCGAATCTCAACCGTTTGCGCAGGTCGGGGTCGCGAATTGCAATTTTCTCATCCGGCAGTGTATTCGCGCAGAAACTCTTGTTTGCGCATACTGACACTGGTGACCACAGCGATTTAATCGATGAGTACTTCGATACGGGTGTGGGACCAAAAGTTAGCTCGTCGAGTTATGGCGAAATTGCCCGGCGGCTTCAACTGCAGACGACGGAGGTGATCTTCGTTTCTGATGTGACAAATGAGCTCGCAGCCGCGCGCGACGCCGGCATGTCCACTTTGCTTTGTCTCAGACCGGGAAATCAGCCACAATCCACGGCCGAGCAGTTTCAAGTGATCCGCAGCTTTTCCGAAATCCTCAAGGGTCAGTAACCGTCGCACCTGGGGTTTACGCCCCGGCTTTAAGCTAATGCCTGCACCGCAGGCTG
>DASSCG010000325.1:0-4684 GCA_035697925.1 Pyrinomonadaceae bacterium | reverse complement strand
AAGGACTGCAGTCGTTCACTACAAAGGATCTCGCTACTGCCGTTAACACTCGCCGGGACCTGGCCCAGAAGATGGCGTATTGTTTACGACACGCGAGAATGCTCGAGATGATCGGCAAGCAAGGTCGCTCCAACCTTTATCGAGTTGCTAACAGATAGTTAAGGTGGTCGCGCAGGTAGGCTTTGCACAAAAACCTGGAAAGACCACCCGGAAGTGGGTGGATTATTATCTACCGCCTATTCAAGTCGGTCCCAAAAACTCAGGAAGAAAGAATCACCGTGAATGTAGGTAGGAATTGAACAGAACCACCCACTACCGTGGGTGGGATTCCCCTTATCGCGCCAACTATTAAGCCCGAAAGGAATTTGATGAAGGCATTCGTTTTCGTTCTTTTGATGGCATATTCGTTAACGACTCACGCGCAGTCTGCGACCGACGTTGCCACTCGCAGGGCTCTGTTTCGGTATAACGACAAACCACCCGTCACTCTCAACGAGGTTTCGTCCGAACAGCGGGGCGACGTAACTGTGCGAGACATCACATTTTCGCCTGCGCCAGGGCGAGAGATAAAAGCCTATCTGGTGGTCCCCAACGGAAGTGGACCATTCGCGGGCATCCTGTGGGTGCACTGGCTTGGCGAAGAGAAATCAAACCGGACCCAATTCCTGAATGAGGCTGTTGAACTTGCGCCGAAAGGAGTGGTGTCGCTGTTAGTTGACGCGATGTGGTCGGCGCCGGACTGGTTCGGCAAACGCATTCCGGAAAAAGATTACGAGAATTCAATACGCCAGGTTATCGAACTCAGACGCGCTCTCGATCTGTTGCTTTCACAATCAAACGTTGACAAGACACGCATCGGATTTGTTGGTCATGATTACGGCGCGATGTACGGGATGTTAATGGCCGGGGTGGACCAGCGCATCAATACGTTTGTCTTCATTGCGGCAACGCAAAGCCTCAATGATTGGGCGTTTCTTGGTCCTCAGCCGAAATCAAAAGCCACCTACTTAAAACAGAACTCAAATCTGGAGCTCACGGATTATTTGCGACAAGTCAGGAACGCGAGCAAGTTCTTTCAGTTTGGCAGAGGTGACTTCTATGTTTCGCAGGCGGACGCGGCGATCCTATTCGCCGCCGCCACTGAACCCAAGCAACGGAAGATTTACGACGCTCCGCATAAGATGGAAGCAAACGAGATCGTGCGGGATCGGAATGAATGGCTGGTCAAGCACCTAAAACTTGGAGGCGCCTCCAGATGACACAAACCCAAACAATGCCGACGATCTATGAAGCCGCCGGCGGTCTCGACGGCCTGCTGAGGTTGGCCCAAGCATGGCATGCGCGAGTGTTGGAGGACGAAGTAGTTAGCCATGCGTTCAGCCACGGATTCCATCCGGAGCACACGGAGCGCCTTGCCGCGTACTGGGCGGAAGCACTCGGTGGGCCAACAACTTACTCCGACCAGTACGGTGATGAAACGTCAGTCGTGCGCATTCACAGCGGCAACGGACCGCACGAGGAGATGGACCAGCGCGCGATCGCCTGTTTTGATCAGGCCCTGGAAGATGCCGGACTCGACAGCGACGAGCGGCTCAGGCGGGTGCTGCACGATTACTTCGCGTGGGCAACCACGACCACGATGAATCGGTACCACGACTCAGCGGAGCATGTACCGCACGGCTTGCATATCCCGAAGTGGTCCTGGAACGGACTGGTCAGTAACGCAGAGCCCGACAACATCTGAGAGTGTACTGGTTCGTCAAAATCAGTTTCGTATTGCAAGGCTTTGCACAAAGTCATTTGATGTCGGGGCTTCGGCTTCGCCGACCCGATGAGAGGCCTCGAGTCGAGATCTCATTAAGGCTGAGCATCAAATAAGCGCGGCTTTCGCAGCTATTTCTAAACTGCCTTCAATGGTCACCCGCAGCATCTTCACGTCTCAGGGTCTGGCGACGATGAACGGTTCGGGTTCAACCTCTCGCCGATAGAAGGCGCGCGGACGCTGCACGTCTTTTACCTGGGCGTCTATAGTGCTGTTCTTTGCGCCGGCTCCAGCCGAGCCAGCTGATCCAGATTGAAATCCCAAGTCCCGTGATTTGAGTTTTTCTTCCTGAAGCTGCGGAACTCGTTCCGTAGCAAAGTCCAACCATTCCCTCACGGAAACCAGGCTATCCCGCGGTGAAGCATCAGCAACGGTTGTTTTCAAACCTTCTTCAACAAGCGCGTAAGTCAAGTACCCATGGCCCAGTTGAGCTGATTCAAGCGCCGCTTGATAACCCTGGGCGGCTGTGAGGATATACATACCCTTTTCATAAGCGAGTTGGGCCAGGCCTTTCGAGTTCATCGGCCCTCGACGCTTCTCTTCCGCTTCGAGCGCTTGTCCTGAATTACAAGCGTCGATCACCAACACAAAATTGCTGACATCAAGATTCTCTACTGCATGCTCAAACTCCGTGTCTGAGATGCTGTGGCTCAGAATCGTTTCCAATCCAGCGGCGTTGAGCGCCGTTCGTTCACCCTTGTAACCTAAATCATGAGGGATCAAATAGAACCTCTGGTCGTAAGCAGTACCATGTCCAGCATAAAAGACTACTACGCAGTCCTCAGGCTGTGCTGGAGTGATCCGTTTCAATGAATCGGGGATGTTGTCTGGTATTTCTCCACTCGCTCCGGCGAGCAACTTCAGCGCTAACAAGATGTTGGCTTTGGTTGCCTCTTGATCAGTGAGCGGAATGATCTCAAAGCGCTGATAATGAGAAAGTTTTTGTTGTTGCCGGCGAAACTCCTCGCCAAATCTCTGTGCGTCTGCAATTGCATACTTCAAATTGAATTGAGAGTTCTCATACTTGTTGACGCCAATCGCCAACACGTAGGCCGTGCGCTCCCTTGTCAGCGTTTCACTTCCGATAACTCTCAATGTTGCGTCCCTGCTTTTGACGTTATCGCGGTTGAAAGCGTAGGCAGTTAGTCGATTCTCGCCGGCAATGACTGGAATCGTCGTCTCTAATGTTCCGCTGGTTTGACCGTTTAAGACGTCGCCGCGCCAAATTTTCACCAACGAGCCATTGCGGAATAGACGTAAGTCCTTCGCACCACTACCGGTCGCATTGTTCTTATCGGCCGGTTTCTCGGTCACTTGGATCTTAACGGCGATCTTTCGCTCAGTGATTTTTTCTGAGCTGGTTATTGCGTTAGAGGTGAGGGTCAGATCGGGCTGACGACGGTCAAGCTGGGCGATGCTTCTTCGAGCCTGAGGTTTTCGCCCACTCATGATCTCGCCTAGCAGGCCTGGGTAATAAAACTCATTGAAAAAGGTTTCGCCGGGAGTTACGTCAAACGTATTTCCGCGGAACTGCCAAAGGATCTGATTCCATCCTGACGGCGATCCATCGAAGAGACCATCGGGTGTTACTACCAGCCAATCGTTGTGCCCACCATTCAAGGAGCCCGTTAGATTTATTAATGTCGCCAGCTTCTCGCCCGTCGCCGGATCCCAAATGTACTTATCATTGTTCTCTCCGAGCGCGATCAGGAACCGACCGTCCGCACTAAATGTCAGCGAGGTTACGCGGCCCCTGTGCGGCAAGGTCCGCGTGGTCCGTCCGGTGGAAATATCGAAGACTTCTATCTTCGTCGCGTGAGCCGCGGCCAACAGACGTTTGTTTGCACTGATAGTCAAAGCCACCACTGCTCCGCTTTGATCTTCTTCACCGATCTCGACTCGTTTTACCTTGCGTCCCGTGGCAGTCTCATAAACAAGAATAACCGGCGCTTTGTTATCGAAACCCGTCATTGCCGTAATAGTGCCATCAAAGCTGAAACCGACCGCCGGAATGATCCCAACGTCGCCGGCTTTTCCTCCGTCTAATTCGCGTAACTTCCTTCCGGACACTCCGTCGAAGATTTCTACCTTTTGATCGTAGATCTTGTCCCAATCATCGCTCGAAGAAAAAATGTTGTAGTCACTAGCGGACGTTGTGTAGATGCCTTTCATCGGGAACTCAGGTGCCGCCCGATAACGACCATCGGGACTGAAGTGCGGTTTACCTCGCTCGCGCGGTAAATCGCTCTCCTGAATGCGCACCGGCGTACCAGTTGTCATATCCCAGGTCTCGGTGATGACAGTTTTTAAGAGCAATCGGCGGGAAACGACATAACGGCCATCGGGACTCATGCTGACGGCATTACCGGTTGGATATTTCTCGTTAGCGATAGCGCCCAGGGCTTCGATAGCGTCAATGATCTGTTCGGGTGACTTGATGCCTCTCGTCTGAAATTCGGCCAACGTTTTTGGGTCGACAGTCTTGAGGAAAGCTGCTCGCTCAGCGGCCACGTTTTGATCACTGCCGCTACCCAACGCACGCAGTTCTTTTCCAGTGGCAGTGTCAAAAACACTTATGGTTTTGCTGCCGCCCACCATACCTATGAAACGTTCATCTTTGCTAAAACCAATTACTCGCACATCATTCAGGTCCATTGGACCATTCAATTCGCGCAGGAATTGTCCCGTGGCCGCGTCAAAGAGCTTAACCACTGCCTTTGCGCTGCTATCACCGGGCTCAGTTGCGGTCACAAGAAAGCGTCCGCCAGGGCTGAAACTCATGCGCTGCGGCGTTGCGCTGTGACCCGTCTTCACCTCGTACAACTCGCGACCGGTCGCCGCTTCTTGCACAGTTACAGCATC
>DASSCG010000324.1:0-3599 GCA_035697925.1 Pyrinomonadaceae bacterium | reverse complement strand
AGATTTGTTCGGAACGAGGCGATTTTTAACATTGTTTTTACTTGAACAACCAGGATTGAATTGAATTCTCCGTCAATCGAATCTCGGCAGAATTATGTCCGCCTTTTGTCCGTGGATACCAGCAACAAGCCCCGAGAGCCTCCTAGATCTGAGGTTCTTGGGGCTTGGTTTTATTAGCCTTAGACGGTGCATTTAGATTCTACTTACGATTCGGTTGAATGGCATTCAACCAATCTTCGTGAGCGCGTCCGTCTCTCGGCAAGTCGATGAACCGATTTTTAGAAGTCGGACCCAACTTCTCCTACCTAGTCCAAACACGTGAGGACTCTTACTGCTTTGTCTCCAACGCGTCTCCAAACCCAGATGAAACAGCATGAACTCAGGTGCAAAGAAAGCTGGATCCACCGGGATTCCGCGGCGTAATTTTCGGCCTGAGTCCATCCTGTTCTGCCTCGCCTTCGGATCTGAGGGTTGCCAACGCGGCTGGCAATGGCCGACGCCACGGTAAAACTCCTGATAGCTGAGGGCGCGTTTACCGACGACGAAGTTAAAGCACAGCCAGGGTACGAACGGGCAGATTACCTGGTGGGTCTGAAGCGGGTTTCGTAAGCTTACTTATGCTTGTTTGTACGCCTCGTTGCAACTAATTCCGTTTGGTTAGGCTTTGGAATATCTTGATGACTTCATCCGGCATGTAGGGTTTGCGTAGCAAATGCTTAACTCCGGCCTGATCAATGTCTGAGTTCATCTCGTCCTCAAAATGGCCGCTGGCGATAACCACTTTGACATCTGGGTTTCTATTTTTCATTCTAAGCAACACATCTCGACCCGACATTTTCGGTAGACCTATATCGAGCAGGACCACATCGATGGTTTCATGGTGCCGCTCATAGATGTCTAGCGCCATCTCCCCGTCGGAAGCCTTCAAGACTGTGTATCCTTGTTTTGCGAGTATTTTCCCCAACGCATTGAGCATCCTCTCTTCATCTTCTACGACAAGAACTGTCGCAGTGCTGTTGGATACCATCGTTGGTTGCGCATCGATTTTGGCAATTGGTTCTTTGAGAGCGGCGTCTGACGATTGAGCCGGGAAGTACAATCGAAAAGACGTGCCGGCCATCGGCTTACTCTCCACATCGATAAAGCCGTCGTGGTTCTTGACGATGCCGTACACAACAGAAAGTCCCAAGCCTGTTCCCTGGCCCGTATCTTTGGTCGTGAAGAACGGCTCGAAGACTCTCGACCGAACCGTCTCATCCATTCCCACCCCGGTATCTGTCACCTCGATACATACGTACTGTCCCTCTAAATTGTCGCCCAAATGTTGCAACATTGCGCCAGTAACGGATCGAGTTTTAAACGTCAGTGTTCCCCGATTCGCCATTGCATCGCGAGCGTTGACACAAAGGTTCAGGAGTGCCTGTTCGATTTGATTTTCGTCTCCTGCTATCGGTGGGATATCGGTTTCTAGGACCTGGTCCAACTCGATTGTCTTGGGAAACGTATGCCTGATGAGTACGATGAGTCCTTCCACCAAGATATTAATATCTACTGGTCTCAATTCGATGCCGCGGCTTCTATGGCCTAGCGTCAATAGTTGATGGACGAGGGCAGACCCGCGTTTGACAGTGTCGTTGATTGCGACAAGGCTTTCCTCGATCTCGTCGTTCTGCTCACAATGACCGCGCAATATGAAGGCATACCCCTGAATAATGTTGAGAAGATTGTTAAAGTCATGGGCAATGCCGCCTGCCAGTGTGCCGACGCTTTCCATCTTCTGTGCCTGGATAAGCTGGTTTTCGAGCTTTTTTCGTTGCTCCATGTCACGGACGAGCGCTGCATTGGCTTGCTGCAACTGCTCCGTCCTTTGGGCCACTCGTCTCTCCAGTTCTTCATTGAATCGCTTGAGTTCGTCGAGAATGTTGGTGACTTCGTCCTTTGCCTGCTCGGCGTTCCTTTGCTTAATCTCAGCTAACAGGCGCTGCTCATGTTCCACTTCGGCTGCGACTCTTGCTTTCAAAAGAGATCTCTGCAGATGCTCAAGCAAGATCCTGGCATCCGCCTTACGCAAACGGTCAAAAGGAACTTTCAACAGTTCGAGCGCCGCTTTGGGCTCTCTCTGAAAGCTGATGAAAAAATCATCCCGCCGGATCTCACTCACTAAAGTCTCCGTAACGGCGGTTACGGTTGCGCTCCGCGGCTTCTCGTCAATCATGCTCATTTCGCCAAAGATTTCTCCGGCTCCAAGGTAAGCCAGGTGGACCTTTTGGCCATCTAGTTGCTTGCTTACTTCAACCCTCCCCTGTGCGATGACATAGGCCGTTTCGCCAACCTCGTTTTCTCGAATAATAACTTCTCCAGCTTCATACCGGTGTGAACTCTCATCCCGTGTGTACTGCGCCGCGATCGTAAACTCGACCGGTTCGACGTCCGGGATTGCTTCAGCAGAATTTGCGAGAGTAGGGATCGAGTCGGAGGTCTTCCTTCGAATCCATCTGGAAAACCAGACCGGTTTTTGAATATCGGCACGAGCCTTGGCTAGGGTGAAAAGATTACGGAGCTTCGATACCACTGAACCTCCGCGGCACCGGTGCATTTCGAGGAACGTTCAGCCCGAGACCAATCCGTATCGTGCTCGCGTAAACGTGTCAACAGATTTTAACGAGCACGATCAATAAGGCTTTAAATCGGATATCACAGACGCTCGCCAGTTTCGTGCTCGAATGGGCACCGGGGGTCGGCCATTAGCAGGTAGGTCAAGAGGCACAGACGTTCCTCTGGGAATTTTTCTTAATTCCCTTTTTCAGTCCTCGCGAAATGTGTGACCTCTGATTGACGCGCCCCTGTTTTCAATCAATCGGCGTCGACTATAGGGCCTAACGGCTGCGAGTTGCCGGGCGAGCTGCTGATCGGCGTCGGGACGAAGTAAAGACGGATTTACCTTTGAAGGCCACCTGTACAAACCGCCTAACTTGACGCTTTAGACCGGTCACTAAGCGCGCCTGGCTTAGCGTAGATTACACCTCTGACATTGGACTGATTTCTCCATCATTCCAATTTTCCCTGAATCGAACTGAAGCGTCGTTCAGTTCAATCTCGGGCTAAATTTGGTTTCCCATTTGAGGAATACTGTCAAAGGCATAGCCGCGGGACCATCTGATATTCAATGAGCGGTACTGTTTCAATTCAACGCCCGCTCGCCGGGTGCACAGCATTCAGACGCTTCGAACTCCGGTGGAATGAACAAGTTTTCTGCAGCATATCGACTTTAGCGGAGTAGGCCGTCAGCGACGATCTTGTTTGCGATGATCCGGGCGATTGCCTGATTGCCGGCTGCATCCAAATGCATTTCATCCATATACCACTCAGCTTTGATGGCCGGCTCATCGAGGTCGCTTAAATCCAGCGCGACAATCCCTGCCTGCTGTAAGTGCATTTTTGCCGTTTCGCGGAAGGCCCGGTAGCGCTGCTGCCTATCTCGATCAGGCTGCAAGACGCAGAGAAATGTGAAGTGAAAGGCTTCTGAAATCCTGTGCATTTTGGTCATATTGGTCGCGTAGACGGCACCGGCCAACCCAAGATCCGTTTCACCTGTTTGC
>DASSCG010000323.1:0-6505 GCA_035697925.1 Pyrinomonadaceae bacterium | reverse complement strand
CCGAGAGGTGAGGTAGCGCACCCGGGCATCAGTCGACATCACTGCAAACACCCTGGAATTCATCAGGGCACTGGCAGCTCCAATTCCGCTCTGCGACAACGGAGCCCCGGCGGCTTCGAATACGGGCAGAGTTGATGTGATGGCAACTTTCTTCGCCACCAGAGTGCGGATCGTTTCCTGGACTGCAGCGCTATTCAAATCCAGCTGTCGTAAACTCGCAGGCACTGCGCCAGAGCCGGGACATTGATCTGGCTTTTTATCAGGAACGAATTCAGAATCTGCGAACAAGCCGTGTTCCAGGTTATCAATACCTATCTCCGCTGCTTCGCGATAGCCGATAGAACAGAGGTGTCCCGTAACTTTAAGTCCGCGTTTATGTGCTTCTTCGACAACAGCGCGCAGTTCGTCGCGTGTGATGTTCATGTAGGCTTTGAATGACGTTGCGCCCGCGTCGGCCCAGAAGTTCACCATGCGGCGCGCATCGTCCGGTCCCGTTAGCTGGTGCATAACCGGCGTAAAAGCTCCGCGACCCTCAAGGTATGGCGCAGTGATGTGCATCTTGGGGCCAATCATTCTGCCAGCATCGATTAACTTCTTGATTTCCAGATCTGTATTTGGCGCTACGCTTCCCGTGGTGCGAATTGTGGTAACACCAAGGGCGAGGTAGAGGCGTGGGAAGCTATTGCCCATGTTTGAATACATCGGAGGCGAGCCACCCATCGGAAAGAACAAGTGGTTGTGCATACCCACCAAGCCAGGCAGCACGGTGTAACCTTTGAGATCGAGCACTTGGGCGGCAGAGGGAACCTTCGCTGCAGCTCCTGGCCCAACGGATTGGATCAAGCCGTTGGCAATGACTATGGTCTGATCCTCGACAGCAGCAGCGCCAGTGCCGTCAATCACACGCATGTGGGTCAGTGCGATCACAGGCGCTTCCGTCTTGATGAACTGTTGGCGCTCCGGTGTGGGTGTTTGGGCCGAAGCATTTATAACGAATGCAATCAGGAAGAATATGGTTGTTGTTTTCATGGCGGGGATTGTAATGGCACGTCGTTGCTGTGCAAATGCAAATTTATGTAATTGCGAGACGGAGCACAGGAGCGGCAGAGAATCAAGGCGAGCACGCACGAGCGCCGAAGGCGCGGCATAAGGTAGCCAGGGCAAGCGCGCAGCGCAGCGGAGCGCGCCGCCCCTGGATCAGAAGTCATACATACGAGAGCCCCGGAGGGGCGACAGAATCCGAGGTCCAAACTCTTCTGTCGCCCCTTTCGGGGCTCGACATTCTTATTACTCAGATCCAGGGGCAGCGCGCTCCGCGCTTGCCCCTGGCTACCGTATGCCGCGCCTTCGGCGCTCAATGTTCAACCCTCAGTGACTATCGCGCCGGATGATCGCGAGGGTCATGTCGTCCACGAGTGGAGAGGCTGCTGCGAAATCCTGAACTGCTCCCAATACCGAAAATAGCATCGCATCAGCAGCGCTGGCCTGTGCTGTTCCGTTGGCAGCGCTGTCCTGTGCCGCTCTTAGCTGCGCTTCGAGACGCTCGTAACCAAACTCCTCGCCTGCACAATTGATCGACTCATTTATGCCATCGGAATAGATCATCAGCACGTCGCCGACTCCAAGTTCAAAGGATCCAGAGACGTACGGAGTGCTTGCGACTACTCCCAGGAGCATTCCGCCTTCCGTTAATAATTCCAGTTCGCCGTTTGCGCGCAACAGAAGGGCAGGTGGATGCCCGGCACTGCAATACCTCACCAGTCCGGTGATCGGATCTAACTTCAAAAGAAACAAGCTGGCCAGCGGCATAAATGACTTCAGCAGGCAGATGTCTCGGTTTACGCCAGAAACGATAGCTTCCGGATTCGAAGTCACCGCCACGCGCGCGCCCACAAGACCCACCAGATGTGTAGTCCACATTCCCGCGGCTAGTCCCTTGCCGCTGATATCACCGAGTGCCATCACGACGCAGTCGCTCTTTTCAGTAACCGTGAAGAAGTCTCCCGGTAAGTGACGGACGGCGAAAATTTCACTCGCCACCTCAAAGTTTCCAAAACGAACGTGGCGAGGCGCGCATAGGCGCCGGTGCACCTGGGCAGCTTCGAAAATCTGCGTATACAGATCGGCGTAGTTCTGCTGCAAGTCCGCCAGTTTGACCTCCAACTCCTGGCGAACCACCGAGACCGAACGCTTCGCGCGAGTTGGGAAGGGCCGGACATTAACCGCCTGACGTGTCTTTAAAGCGGAATTGAATCTTGCCTGACTCATGACCGTTGTCCTCTATCCGGTGGGCTTAATTAACCGAGTGATCCACTTTGACACCTGGAAAAATCGGGAGTGAATTAATGACAGGTATCGCTGTAAAATTTTCAACCAACGAATTTGTAACCACTGCCGTGAACAGTAAGAATGTAGCGCGGCTCCTCAGGATTCGGTTCGAGCTTCTGCCTGAGATGAACGATATGCGTGTCAACTGTGCGTGTGTTTGGATAGTTTTCGTAACCCCAGACAGCGTCCAACAGACGGTCGCGGCTGAGCGTTTCTACGGGATGCGCGACAAAGTAAGCGAGTAGCGCGAACTCTTTTGCTGAAAGCTCGACTGGTTTCCCGCCACGTTTCACTTCGTTGCTGCGGATGTTGACTTCTACGTCGCTAAATCTATACAGCTCCGAAGCCGGAGTAGGTGGTGCAGAACGTCTCAACACTGCCTTGACTCTTGCCATCAGTTCGCGAATTGAAAAAGGCTTGGTAACGTAGTCATCGGCTCCCAACTCCAGGCCAACCACTTTGTCGATCTCCTGACCACGTGCCGTCAGCATAATTATTGGAATTGAAGGCTTCTTGGTTTTTAGTTGTTTGCAGACGTCGAGACCACTCATCCGCGGCATCATCACATCAAGAACGACAAGGTCCGGATCGTCAGTAAGAGCGCGTTCAAGTCCGGCCACTCCATCGGCTGCGCTGATCACGTCGTAGCCTTCGTACTCGAAGTTGTCGCGCAGACCAGCCACCATTGCAGGTTCATCCTCGACAATGAGAATTCGAGTTTTTCTATTTTTACTGGGTTCAACGTTCGGCGACGATGAATGTCCATTCGAGCTTTCATTCAGTTGCTCAGATGTGAATTTTCTTTTCATGACTACAGTCCTTGCAGGCTCCGAGTGGAGCTCAAGTGGGTGGTCGCCGCGTCGCGCCCTTGGACGTTTTGACTGGCATCCGCGGCCCAAACTGTCAAATTGTTGCCTTGTAGCCCTCAGGCATTCAAAGGCTGCTGTCGGACTGGTGACGTCAACGGCAGCGAGAGAATAAATCGGCTGCCTTTACCCGGAGCGCTTTCCACCGCGATATCACCGCCATGGGCCTGGGTAATATGGCGCACTAGCGAAAGGCCCAGGCCACTGCCCTTGGTGTTATGAACCAAGGGATCCCCTGCCCGATAAAACTTCTCAAAGATTTTTGATTGATCTCGGCGCGCGATGCCAATACCGCGGTCGGCTACTTCAAGTTTGACAACGCTATTGTCTCGGTAAAGTTTCACGCCCAGGAACTTTTCGTCAGCTGAATATTTCAGCGCATTGTTCACAAGATTTACGAGCGCGCGGGCAATTGCTTCCCTGTCAACCGGCACAGCAGGCAGGTTAGAGTCAATACTTTCTTCAAATGCGAAGCCCTGTTGCTCGATCTGATAGCGATAAGATTCGAGTGTATTACGAACCAATTCAGCAATGTCCGTGCTGCGAAACTCATATTCCTTGCGTCCCGCCTCGATCCGAGAGAAATCAAGGATGTTGTTGATTAGAGCCGTAAGTCGCTCGCTCTCTTTACGAATAATGCGGTAGTACTGTTGCTTCTTATCCTGAGTGCTGATGCGCCCCAACTCGAGTGTCTCAGCGTACAACCGAATCAGGGCCAGAGGCGTCCGCAATTCGTGCGACACATTGGACACGAAATCAGATTTCAAACGCGCAAGGGCCATTTCTTTGCTAACGATGTGTTTGGTGAGCACTAAGCCGCCAACGATCATTAACGAAAGGAAGCCGAGGATTAGAAAGCTGCGGTGTACCCAGGTTTCCCCCATCGCCTTGATGCTCGTGCCCTGAAACTTGATCCCCAGCGCCAACCCGCGAAAAACATCCTCAAATTTACGCGAAACCTCTGGTTTCCCCTCTCCCCAACCAAGCGAAGTAGCGAGCGGTTTCACCTCCTGCATATCCATCTCGACAGGATAGACCACCATCGCGAGCTTGTTTCCGCCCTGGTCACTCATCTTCTGCGTTACCGCTTCGTCAAGCATTCCTTTAAAGAAGGTATTTTGCAGATAACAAGAATCAAATGTAATCCCGGCGATCACAGTCCGGTCTTTCTCAACGTGAGGTAAAACGAACAACGCAGTCGTAATGTAAGCTTCACCACTGGTTCGCTTAGCCGGGCCGCTGTAGAAATTAATGGAGCGGCTTTTCTTATGCAGCGTCTCCACCACCCCTTTGCCTTCCATGCCAAACCACCCCTTGTACATTTCGAACATGCGGTCGTGTTCCTGCCGAATGTGCTTGTCGCCCATCTGACTGGGTTGCGTCTGAACCAGGAGACTTTTTTCGTCGTAAAGGAACGCGTGGGTTAGCCACGGACTCTTTTCCAAAACCTGATAAAGTTTCTTTTCTTTTTCTTTCTCATCGATGTCCGGAGATGGGAAGAGGCTCCTCGCCTCTTCGGTCATGGCATAAGCCTTCTTGTTCATCTTCTTTTCGGTGATGGCGAGCATCTCCTGAAAATCGCGGTGGATAGCGGCCTCAAGCACCTTATCGCGTTCGAAGGCTCGCAACTGGCTGAAATTGACATAAATGAGCGCGGCGGCGGGCAAGACAACCGCCAGACCCAGCGTTAACATCAGCCGGAACCGGTTGAAGCCTCGGAGAAATCCTCTTCTCTTCAATTTCATTTCGACCTCTTAAAGCATCGGCGGTAAGCGAGTAAAAGCATACTCTTGCTGGTGTTAAGCTGTGTCAAGTGCAAGTAAAAAGATGTCAAGAGTTGTGAAGTTATCGCGGGTCTTGACCAGCGACAGGCGACCCATGAGCAATCAAGCGCATCCACAGATCCCCAACTGAAAGAGGGGTTAGGGCCAAAGCTCGGTTTTCCGTGGTGCGTCTGAGTGAATCGTTTCGGCGCGTGGTAAACTATCAGTCTTTAGGAATGCCCTCAATTGTTGTAGGAAAAGGGATATATTCGAATCTGTGTTTTCAAAGATCCATTTGATCGGTCGGGGTCGTGCCATTGCTGGAATCGTTCTTTGTGTTGGTCTCGGGGTGATTTCATCGGGCTGTAAAAGCGATTATCCAGCGTCTTCGAGTCAGAATCGTTCCGATGGCGCCAAAGCTGCCAGGCAAGTCAAAACAGCGCGCGTTGAGGAAACGCCGTTTGGAGAAGCAGTTACAGTCAACGGTACCCTTGCCGCTTTCGATCAAACGACCGCAAGCGTTAAGGTTCCTGGCCGCTTGCGCAGCATAAATGTTGATCTGGGCAGTGTAGTTCGCAGAGGACAAGTAATTGCGCAGGTGGAACAGCAGGATTACAGCCTTCGCGTGCAACAAGCTGAAGCTGCCCTCGCTCAGGCCCGTGCCCGGCTGGGACTATCACCCGATGGCAAGGATGACAAGGTTAGTCCTGAAGACACTGGTACGGTCAGGCAGGCGCAAGCCGTATTGCATGAAGCGCGAGCCAATCGCGAGCGGTCTTTGAAGCTTGTGGAACAGGGTGTAGTGGCGCGCTCAGAGTTTGATACCGTAGACGCTGCCTACAAAGTTGCGGTTAGTCGATATCAGGACGCTATCGAAGAGATTCGAAATCGCCAGGCGTTATTGGCCCAGCGCCGTTCAGAATTGTCTCTGGCTCGTCAACAACTTGCCGATACAGCCGTGGTTGCGCCACTTGACGGTGTAGTCGAAGAGAAGCGCGCGAGCGTCGGAGAGTATCTGGCGGCCGGCGCTCCCGTTGTGAACATCGTCAGGATGGATCCTTTGCGCCTGCGTGCAGAAGTTCCGGAGCGAGATGCCCGGAATGTCCGTTCGGGTCAGAACGTTCGGGTCACGATTGACGGTGATACCAACGTCTACGTAGGACAAATTATGCGACTGAGTCCCGTAATTGCTCAGCAGACTCGAATGCTGGTAGTAGAAGCGGATGTCCGTAACAACGGGAAGTTAAGACCGGGCGCATTCGCGCGTGCTGAGATAGTTACCAACGATGCGAAGATGGCGGTTACGGTTCCCAGCAAATCTATCGTGACTTTTGCCGGGATTGAG
Organism: Pyrinomonadaceae bacterium; assembly: GCA_035697925.1. GTDB lineage: Bacteria > Acidobacteriota > Blastocatellia > Pyrinomonadales > Pyrinomonadaceae > PSRF01. Next base: position 203 of record DASSCG010000323.1, on the reverse strand, counting down.
AAAGTAATTCTCGTACAAGACGGCAAAGCCTTGGAAAAACCAGTTACCACCGGGCGGCGGAACGGCGATTGGATAGAAATTGTCGCGGGAATCAATGTCGGGGATCAAGTAGTAGTCGATCCGGGCAACTTGCAGTCTGGTCAGGCAGTCGAAGTGGTTGAATAAAAGTTTTACAATGTTCTTTGTCCTTTGTCCTTTGTACT
>DASSCG010000322.1:0-3344 GCA_035697925.1 Pyrinomonadaceae bacterium | reverse complement strand
CTCCAATATCAGCACTGGTCAGGCAATTGAAACTAATAACGGCGTATATGAAACCCGCTTCGTGATTAACTGTACCGGGCTGCATAGCGATCGAGTTGCGAAAATGGGGCACGTCGACCCCCAGGTTAGAATCATTCCTTTTCGCGGAGAGTATTATGAGCTCAAACCAGAGAAAAGATATTTAGTTAAGAATCTCATTTACCCCGTCCCAGATCCTGATTTTCCCTTCCTCGGTGTTCATTTCACTCGCCTTATAGATGGCAGCATTCACGCAGGCCCTAACGCGGTACTTAGTCTTAAAAGAGAAGGCTACATGAAGACCGATTTCAGCCTGCGCGATTTCGCTGAAGTCATTGGCTACAAAGGGTTTTGGAAGCTAGCATCAAAGCACGCAGGTCAAGGAATTCAAGAAATGATTCGCTCATTCAGCAAGCCGGCTTTTGTGCGGAGTCTACAAAAATTGATTCCTGAAATTAATGCGGAAGATCTCGTTCCCACTCATGCCGGCATCCGGGCCCAAGCGGTGCTGAACAGCGGAGAACTCGTCGATGATTTCCTGATAATCAAAAGCAGAAATGCCGTGCATGTCTGCAATGCTCCCTCTCCCGCAGCTACCTCTTCAATAGAAATCGGCAAAGCAATCGTAGAGCAGATAGATCAAGAAACTCATCAGTAAGGGTTGTGTGACAAATTCTGTCAATACACCTTCTGGTCTTCTCCCATTCAAATGTGTTACCGCTCGATTTTTTTTCGTTGTGATCTTTTCGCAAAACAGCTGCAACACTTTTACAACCAATCTTCTCTGACCTACTAGTCTAATACTCTTCGTCTTATCTGAACCATTTGACAACGGTTCAGAGCATTCTCAAACGATTACTTACAGTCGTTCCCGGCTGGGTGTACCCGACCCACAGCAATTGCAACTCAAGTTTGAGCCGCGAATCGCTCGACGGTTTGTCATGTCGAACGTAACGTCGTCAATAAGTCTGAACTAATTTGGAGAGCAGTCTCGCAGTATCTCAATACTAAAGGATTTTTCGCTAAGTAAGGTTCGGGCTTTCCCGCCTTTCATCCTCGACAGCGCCAATTCTGTTAGCAAGGCGTTCCATATAACCAGCAGGGTAGGTCTGTAAGCTTAGTAGTTCTGTAAGGTTCAGCTTGCTTGCCAAGATGATCATTCATTGTAAGAGCTCTTTCATTCTTCCTGTAGCGAGGTGTCATAGTGGTTATTTCTCTGCGACGCACAAGCGTGCGTCTACATTCCCCTTCGATTCTTCATTCCGTACGCCCCGTTCTCTTGTTTGCATTCCTGTTCGTATTGTCGAACTTAAACTTCATGGTAGCCCACGCCGCAACGTTGACCGTGCCGGCGGGCGGTGATTTACAAGCGGCCATTCTTGCTGCGCAGCCCGGCGACACGATCATCGTGGAAGCCGGGGCGACTTTCTCCGGTACTTTCCATCTTCCTCTAAAAGCTGGCGATGAATACGTCACCATTCAATCATCACGTCTCGCCGAGCTACCCGAAGGCCAGCGCGTCTCACCCTCCCAAAGTCACCTGATGCCTAAAATCGTCACGCCGGGACTGGGCAATCCCGCGCTGCATACCGTACCGGGGGCACACCATTACCGCATTCTTGGAATAGAGTTTGCTCCAGCTGATGCCGACACGTTCACATACGAACTGATCACGCTGGGTGAGCAAGGCGAGTCACAGGACACACTTGATGAGGTGCCGCATCATCTTACTTTTGATCGGTGCTATATCCATGCATTTCCAGAGCAAGCCTTGAAACGCGGAGTGACGCTGAACAGCGCGCATACTGACATCACTAACTCGTACATCTCTGGCTTCAAAGCAACCGGTCAGGACACGCAGGCCATCCTTGGCTGGAACGGTCCCGGCCCGTTTAGGATCATCAACAACTATCTGGAAGCTGCCGGCGAGAACGTGATGTTCGGTTCCGCCGATCCGTCGATTCCCGGCCTCGTGCCTTCGGACATCTAAATTCGGCGCAACCATTTCTACAATCAGCTTGAGTGGCGCGGTCTGTGGATGGTTAAGAATTTACTCGAGTTGAAGAACGCGCAGCGCATGACAATTGAGGGCAACGTTTTCGAAAACTCCTGGTCGAGTGGCCAAAACGGGCTTGCCATAGTAATGACGCCGCGCAACCAATACGGCACGGCGCCGTGGTCGGTTGTCCAAAACATACATTTTGTGAACAACATCGTGCGCCACGTCGCCAATGCTTTTTATATAACAGGACGTGACGACATCTTCTTCCAAACTACTCGCACCAATCACATCACGATTCGCAACAACGTTTTCGAGGACATTTCGTCGCCGTGGACCTCGACCGGCCAGACGCGGTTCCTCGCGATCATCGATACAGACGAAGTAGTAATCGATCACAACACAATCTTTCAGGAAAAATCGGTGCTCTTCGGCTTTGGAGGACCAAACACCAACTTCCGGTACACAAACAACATCTCGCATTATGGGGAAGGCATTCAGGGTGACGCCACCTCGGTCGGCAACGGCGCCATCGCTGCATACTTCCCCGGCTCAACGATCACCTCGAACATCTTGACCGGCGGCGAGACGGTTTTCTGGGATGGCATCGAGAACCACTACCCTCCCGGAAACCTTTATCCAGCAATCATGCAGGACGTCGGCTTCGTAAACTACAATTCTGGGACGGGAGGCAACTACCGGCTAAGCGCTTCGTCCGTTTACCGGGGACGCGGGACGGACGGAACGGACCTCGGAGCGAACATCGATGCACTCGAAGCAGCGCAGGCTGGGAACACGACGACCCCGCCACCGCCTCCTGCTCCTACGCCGACACCGACGCCTTCCCCTGAACCTACGCCCGAGCCGACTCCTAATCCTTCACCAACACCCACACCCGAGCCAGAACCTACGCCCGAGCCGACTCCCAATCCTTCACCAACACCCACACCCGAGCCAGAACCTACGCCCGAGCCGACTCCGGATCCTTCGCCGACTCCCACGCCTGAACCTGAGCCTAATCCAATAGATGACGCGAGGTTTTTCGTGCGACAGCATTACATCGACTTTCTTAATCGTGAGCCTGACCCTTTGGGCCTCGACTTCTGGACAAACCAGATAATAGTTTGCGGCTCCGACGCAAGGTGCGTCGCGGCCCGTCGTGTGAATGTATCCGCCGCGTACTTCCTCTCCGTCGAGTTCCAGAAGACCGGGTACCTGGTCTACCTCATGCAAAAAGCATCCTTCGACAGCATGCCACGTTACCAAGAGTTCCTTCGCGACACGCGGCAGATAGGAAATGGCGTAATTGTCGGGGCGCAAGGATGGG
>DASSCG010000321.1:0-8818 GCA_035697925.1 Pyrinomonadaceae bacterium | reverse complement strand
AAGCTACGGCGACCCGTCTCTTTGCGAGGCATGTGGTTCCGTTATTTATAAATGGGCAGCTGAAGCCGGTAATCGATTCCGTTTACAGTCTGGAGCAGGTTCGCGAGGCTCATCTCCGCATGGAATCGAACGAGACGTTTGGCAAAGTTGTTTTGTTGATTGAATAACGGATCAGCTTAAGTCTCACTTTCGTTAATTAACGATCCACGAACTCACACGAAACGTCACGAAAAAGGAGTCCTGTTCGTGAGGTTTCGTGTGACTTCGTGGATCGTTTCTTGGTGGAGCGAATAAACCGCACTCGTAAGACTCGGTCCAAACTCTAGACTTGTTAGTCGTCTCTCCTAAAACACTACGGACCGGATCATAAACTAGAGCAGTTATGATCCGGTCCGTTCTTGTTTCTGTTACGTTACAGGTTATTCCGTTCGTGCCTTAGCCCGTTTTGCTGCCTGTGCTAATTCACGCGCGCGAGGCAATGCATCGACGGCCCTGGCAATTTGCGGATCGTTCTCGTTAAGAACCTGCAAAGCCGCCATCATTCCGTAAGCGGCGGTTGATAGCTCGAAACGAAGCTGCCTCTCAACGAAAGCACGCGACCGTTCAAGTTGTTCAGGAGTAGCCTTGTATTCCGGCTTTGAAGCGGCGAACTTCTTCAGTTCCTTGAACAGAGCATCCGTAACTGGGAAGTCAGTCTCTTTGAGATCATGCCTGAACTCAATCGGCTTCTGGACTTTGTAAGCCTCGAAGCCCGGGACGCGACCCGTCACCAGCTCGAGCGCAAAAGCAAAGATTGAGTCAGAAAGCTTGGCTTCAGCTTGGGTGATCTTTGCAGGCTTGGCGACCTCATCCGGCGCAATGCCTCCACCGCCATAAACAGCGCGGCCACCGTCAGTGCGGCTTTCGGGTCCGGAAGGTGTCGGCTTTTGGCCATTCACTTCCTGAGACTTTTCGTTAGCAATTCCGCCGTGAGTGTAATAGTCGTAGACGCCGCTGGTGGAATAGTCGCGTTGAATCAAACGACCCGAGGGCATGAAGTATTTCGCTATAGTCAGCAGCAGCGCTGAGTCGTATTCGAGTTGAATCGGTAACTGCACAATTCCTTTACCGAACGTGTTCTCGCCGACAATGAGCGCGCGGTCGTGATCTTGTAAAGCGCCGGCCACAATCTCAGCGGCCGATGCTGAGTCTCCATTAACCAACACAACCAGGGGCGTCTGATCCGGCGAATCATTTACGGCGCGGAAGTTTTCTGAGCTGCCCCTAATTCTTCCTTCCTGCTTGACGATTAGCTGGCCACGCTGAAGGAACGTATTGGCAACGCGCACCGCCTGGATCAATAGACCACCACGATTGCCCCGCAGGTCCAGGATCAGCATGTTCATTCCCTTGGAATGTAGATCCTGCAGAGCTTCCTGAAACTCATCTGACGTGGTTTGGTTGAACCCGCCGGTCATAGCGATATAACCAACGCCCGGCCTAACCATGTAAGCTTGCGGAATCGATGGAAGTGGCACCGCATCACGGGTAATGGTTACTGTTTCGGTCTGTCGCGAAGCGGCATGTTCGACAGTGACCTTCACTGTCGTGCCACGCGGGCCCAGCAAGAACTTGCGAACTTCGGGATAGCTCTTGCCTTTCATCGACTTACCATCCACTTCGAGAATCCGGTCGCCAAATCGCAGCCCAGCTTTGGCGGCGGGAGCGTCTTCGAAGGTCGCGCGGATATAAGTGTTAACTAGGTCCCCCTGACGGAGATCCCCGATAGTCGCTCCGATGCCAAAGTATTCGGAGCGTTGTTCGGTCCTGAACGAGGCGTACTCAACGGGATCGAAATAGGTTGAGTGCGGATCTAAAACATTGAGCATGCCATTAATGGATGACTTGAAAACGGAGTTGTAATCAAGTTTCTTTCCATCAATGTAATTAGCCTGAATTACAGAAAGAGCCTCACCAACATCCGATTTAATCATGTTTGGTGAAACAGCCGATTTGCTGGCGGTAGTACCTACGCCTGGAGCTGGACGATCCGGATTGTTTCGTCGAGCCGACGGGGTTTGCTGGGCAAAGATGAACACGGGGAGTGACAGGCCAATAGCCAAAAACAAAACGCCTGGCAAAAGAGATCTTCTAGTCACGCAATCCTCCTAAAATTCTGTTCGCTCCATAAATTGTGAATCTTTACCCGGCTGACCGCCCTGGTCGGCAAAAACGGGTGGCCAGAATAGCACGAACGACCGATGGCTTTGAAATATACGGCACCCGCCGCAGCCAAGTTCACTCCCTCGGTAGAGGCCTGCAGGCGCCTCGTGGCGGAATTTGTTATGTCGAGGGTAGTCATCCCCGCTCGGAAGCCGTCGAATTGCTGCCGTTTAGTGATTGAATCCTTCTGAAACGTTGCCCCTGCCGTTACTTCGAAAATCTAATGGAAAACTGGGCTTCGGAAAGCATTTTCATCCCAAGGTTCAGAAATATTCGTCCAGGCTTTTAGAAATTCGCGCAGTTATTCATGTGCGAAGTATTTATCGGTAACGGACAGCAACCCCTCTAACTGGTGGATTGGCCGCCAAAACCAAGCATTACAAACAGGGTGCGGCATATTTTTTCGTGACAAAAGAGTCCGGTGTTGTGCACTATGGGACCAATCACGCAAAACTGTGTAGTCAGTGGTCTCAACTTAGGAGGAGTGAGAATGGCTAAACAACTGCAACGAGATGAGCTTATCTCGTTTGCCCAGGATCATCGGGAAGAATACGAAGCACTGCTGCGACAATTTGTTGAGACACCCACGGTGTCTGTCGACCCCGCCCATGCAGAGGATATTCGCAAAGGCGTCGACCTGACCGTCGAAACGCTGCGCCGCTTTGGCGGTAAGGCAGAAGTTTACTCGGCAAATAAGGGCAATCCGTTAGTACATGGTGTATTCGGTGAAGATCCAAATCGGCCCACGGTCACCGTCTACAACCATATAGATGTTCAGCCGGCGTCGAAGGACACTGAACCCTGGGAAACTGAACCTTTTGTGATGAACAAAAAAGGCGATAGCTACTTTGGGCGAGGCACCACTGACGATAAAGGGCCAGCCCTGGCGGCCTTGTATGGCGCTCGTGCCGCATTAGAGGCAAGCGTGCCCATCAACATACGCTTTCTTTGGGAGTTCGAAGAAGAGATTGGGTCACCGAATTTCGAGAAGATTATATCCAGCGCAGCGTCCGACCTTCGCACTGAGTCAGTGGTTGTGTCCGATACGGTATGGGTTTCGAGGGAGCGGCCAGCGAACTCAGCCGGTCTGCGTGGTTTGATGGGATTCCTACTTTCGCTTGAAACTGCTGCAGTGGATGCACACTCGGGAGAGGTTGGCGGCGCCGCTCGCAACCCTCTGGGCGAACTGATGAAACTAGTTTGCGATCTTTACGATCCGATGACTGGACGAGTAAAGATAAAAGGATTCTACGACGACGTGATTCCACCTTCGCGAAAAGAGCTTAAAGATTGGGCCAACTCAGGCTTTTCGGCCAGAGGTTTCAAGAAAGCTCATAAACTTAAATCCATGCGCGTCGATGATGATCTGGAAGTTATGCGACGTATCTGGGGAATGCCAACGTTTGAAGTTCACGGCCTGGCGGGCGGTTACCAGGGGCCGGGTGTCAAGTCTATTGTCCCCCCACGTGGTGAGGTCAAGGCTTCCTGCCGGCTGGTGCCCGGTCAAAATCCCAAGAAGATCGCCCAGCTGCTTAAGTCCGCGGTTAAAGCGATCAACCCCAACGTTCAAATTCAGTTTGAGTCAATGGCGCCGGCGTTCCAAACTTCGGTTGAAGGCCAACTACCAGATGCATTAAAGCGGGCGGTGAAATTTGCTTTCAAGAAAGACGCTGTCTTCGTCCGAGATGGAGGAACGATAGGCGCAATGACTAGTATTAAAAAAGTCCTTCGCTGCCCGATCATGTTCCTCGGATTGTCTTTGCCAGAGCACGGTTATCACGCGCCAAATGAGAACTTTGACTGGCAGCAGGCGTCAGGAGGAATGATCGCCTTTGCGAAGTATTTCGAAGAGATTTCCAACTTGCCGCGGAAAAGATAAAAGGGGAATTAGCCGCGGATTGGCGCGGATGAACGCGGATCAGGACAGGTCAACACATTTTTGGATTCACAGTTAGCCATGGCTAGAACAAAGCAACACGTCTACGCAATCGTTCGCATTGACGAGTCTGATGATTCGTCGGTGAATCTTGAAGACATGATCACCGTCAAAGAGGTTGTTGGTCGATCGAAAAGGCGGAAGCCGAAGTATCCAGGTTAAATGAGCTGAATGAATCGAAACGTTGTAGATACTTTTGGCAAACAACACGATTAATTACGAATGATGCTCCTACCTGATGGTGCTCTTCTACTTTTCTCTGATCCGCGTACATTCGCGGCCAGTTTTCTTCCCTTCAAATCACGCAAGCCAGGCGCTCTTCATTGAGCGGTTGAAATCCCAGTCGTTCGTAAAATGTCCGCGCCTCAGGATTCTGAAGATGCACAGCCACGTCGATCCGTGTAACTGACTCTTTAGTCAGCTGTTCCTTAAGCGCGTTTATCATAACAGTGCCAATGCCTACTCCACGGCGGTCGGCTTTCACCGACACATCGTCAAGTTTCGCTACCATGGCGCCCATTGAAGTGGAGACTGCGTAGCAAATCACGCACACGCCAGCTACGCCTTCTTCGTCGTGTGCCATCCAAACGAAACCGAGATCCGGATGCTCCAAGAACAAATAGAGGGCGTCGTTTAGTCCCTGGATTCCGCGATCTCCATAGGCCTGACTGCTGGCACGATAGTGTTCGTCTTCGGAGAGAAAAGCACTCAACATCGTGAAGGCGTCGGAGACGTCAGGGGCGGTCATCTTGCGGCAGGTGATCAAATAAAACTCCTCTCGTCACGCGTCCTTGCCTGGTATCATGCCACAAGATGCTCCAGGTGCTATAATCCGCCCGTTCTAATGGTCTGGGTCTGCTCTATCACGGAAGGCTGAAGCAGCGTTCGGTAAGCGCCAATTCATGTCTGACGTCTAAACTGGCCCACTACCAGTTCAACCTCCACTAGTAATTCCACCTTAAAAGAAAATCGAGGTTAGTAGCCATGAAGAAGATCCTCTTAACCACTGTGGCGCTGATCACTTTGGCGTCGTCATTCGCCTTCGGCCGTGAAGCGAGACTGGTTCGTTATCCCCACTACCATAATGGACGGATCGTCTTCAGCTACCTCGGCGATATCTGGACCGCCAACGAAAACGGCGAAAACATCCAACGCTTGACCGTCAATCGAGCCCGCGATGTTTATGGGCGGTTCTCGCCTGACGGCAAGTGGATTGCCTTTTCCAGCGATCGCAACGGCAACCTCGATGTTTTTATAATTCCGTCCGAAGGTGGCTCCGCAAAGCAGCTCACATTCCACTCATCCGACGACACAGTACTAGGATGGCGGCCCGATTCGGGCGCAGTCTTATTCAGCGCCAACCGTGGCGAAGACTTTACGCCCCAGCTCTACCTCGTGAGCGTTACGGGCGGCATGCCTACGAAGGCGGGCACAGACATGGGTGTGCAAGCTGCATATTCTCCTGACGGCCGCCGCTTGGCCTACAACCCCAAGTCTCAGGTGTACTGGCGCAAATATTATCGCGGCGCTACTCAGAGCGACATCGTGGTAATGGATGTAGCGGCCAAACGATTCACTCAAATAACCGATTTCGAGGGACACGACTCGTGGCCTATGTGGGGGCAAGACGGAGGTATCTATTTTGTCAGCGATCGCGAAGGAAATGGCCTGACCAATATCTGGCGCATTTCGGACAGCGGCGGCAAGGCTGATCGGGTGACCTCATTCAAGAGTGGGGATGTCCGTTGGCCCGCGGTCAGTTCTGATGGCAAGGTTATCGTCTTTGAACATGATTTCGGGATCTGGAAACTTGACCTGGCCAGTAAGAAAACCACTCCTATAAAACTTAACATTGCTGCAGAAACACAGGAGAACCTCTCCGAAGTTCAAACCTTTAGTTCGCAGGCAGACGATTACGATCTGGCGCCATCTTCAAGACGCGTAGCATTTTCGATCCATGGAGAGATTTTTACCGCACCTGTGGAGGAAGGCGATCTCAAACAGGTAACTGAAGGTCCTGCCCGCGATCGCGCTGTATCCTACTCACCAGACGGTAAGTCTCTGGCGTTTGTTTCTGATCGTAGCGGCCGCGAGGAGCTCTATGTATCCTCGGTGGATGCTGCCGGAGAATCCCGTCAGATAACAGATATCGACACGCTGAAGTTTGGCTACAATTGGTCTCCAGATTCGAAAGAGATCGCTTTTGCCACTTCGGATGGCAAGTTGCGGAAAGTTGATGTCGCCAGCAAACAACTAGCAGTCCTGGACTCCTCGAATTTCGGAAACATTGGCACTCCGGTCTGGTCTCCTGATGGCAAGTGGATCGCTTATGCGAAGTCTGACGTAACACGCACTTCCGATATTTACGTGATCGCTGCGGCCGGTGCCGACAAAGAAGCACACAAACTCACCTTCGATTCAAACTCGGATACCAATCCAAGATTTGCTCCCGACGGTCGCAAACTCTTTTTTCAAAGAATTGAAGGGTCGGCAACTGGAGGCGTCCCGAATTCCGTTCAAATCTATTCGGTCGCTCTTGAACGGCTGGAGCGCGATCCCGATGATCCGGAAGAACGAGCCGAAACTGAGCCTCCAACAACCCCGCCGGGAGAAGCAGGTGCCGAGAGCGCTACTCCGCCGCGCCGTGGACCAGCTGAACGGCGACAGCCTCCGAAGGAAATTAAGATGGATTGGCCTGGTCTGAAACGTCGGACGAGACAGATCACTCGCATGCCATTTCCGATTTCAAGTTATACCGTGGCACCCGACAGCCGCACACTTGTTTTCGTCACCAGTGAACCATCGGGGCAAGCCAGCGTTCCAGTGATCTATTCCGTGCAAGATGACGGCAAGCGACTCACGCGAATTACCACTGGCCAACCACCTAGTGAAGAAGGAGGACAGGGAGGCGGCGGAGGATTTGGCGGCGGCGTCTCGACATTAAATGTTTCGCGTGATGGCAGAACCCTCTTCTTCACCGAGCGGGATGGAATCTATTCAGTTCCCCTTCCGGCATCCCCTCCCCCAGGATCATCAAGCGCAGCGGCCGCCGCCAGCGCAGGGCGACCGGATGCTACTCGCCGTCGAATAAGTTTCACTGTGAGAGTCCGTGTCGAACGTCCGGCTGAATGGGCGGAGATGTTTGACGATGCGTGGCGAACGATGAAGTATCGATTCTATGACCCTCAGATGCATGGAATGGATTGGGACGCGGCCCGCGCAAAATACCGTCCATTAGTAGACTACGTTGGAGACCGGCAGGAATTGCTGAACATCGTTAACGAAATGATCGGCGAGTTGAATGCTTCCCACACCGGTGCTGCGCCTCCTCCTCGTGGAGCCGCAAGTGGAGTATCGACCGGGCATCTCGGTGTCGATCTGGAATCTGACAGCACGGCCGGACGTTACCGAGTTACCCACGTCTATGAAGATGGACCAGCGGACAAAGATTGGGTGCGAGTCAACGTTGGTGATTACCTTATTGCTATCAATGGCAAGCCCGTGCGCGCTGGTGATAACTATTGGGAGTTGCTTAACAATCGGCTTAATCGCAAGAGTGAGGTGACCTTCAACAACAAGCCTGGCGAAGACGGCGCCTGGCGAACCAGGATCGAAACAATTTCCCCGAACGCTTACAGCCAGCTGCGCTATGAGCGCTGGGTCAAGGAGCGACGTAAGAAAGTAGACGAACTCTCCGGCGGCCGGATTGGCTATGTTCATATCCAGGCGATGAACCAACCGTCGCTTCGCAAATTTGAAAAGGAGATTAGGGAGTTTCGGAACAAGGAAGCCCTGGTTATCGATCAACGCTGGAACGGTGGAGGCAACATTGAACAGGAGCTGTTGGCAATCCTGGTCCAGCGTCAATATCAGATCTGGCAACCGAGAGGCACAGAGCCTTCCGGACGACCCTTTGCAGGATTCTTCGGACCTAAAATCGTTTTGCAAAACTGGCGCTCAGCATCTAATGCCGAGATGTTTCCAGCGGGTTTCCGTGCACTCGGTCTGGGGAAAGTAATCGGCACACCAACGGCAGGAGCAGTCATTGGAACTGGTAGTTACAGTTTGATTGACGGCTCGACCGTACGCACTCCGGGAGTTGGCGTATTCCTTGCCGATCCCAAACGCACGAACATGGAAAACTATGGAGTGCAGCCGGACATGCTGGTGGACAATCTACCTGAGGACAACCTGGCTGGACGGGACCGGCAGCTCGAAACCGCAGTTGCCGAGTTGATGAAGCAGCTGCAAGGCCCTAAACGGAATGTGGCAAGCAATCAGTAGCAGCTGGCTGGATTAGCACAAAAAAGCCGCGGATTTACGCAGATGAGCGCGGATTAGAAAAACGCTTAAGGCGAACTACCAGTGCCCCCACCTGTTGGCGGCGTTCGCAGCCCAACGACTCAGATCTACCTCTAATAAGAGAAGGGCTTCATTCTTTATTTCTGCTCCGCTTTTTCGGCGTGCATCCGCGGCTCATCCTCACTGAGTCACAATTGTTTCATTGACAACAAGGAGCAGACGCGGGCTTCACGGCTTTAGTTTGAAGTCGGCGGGCACAAACTCGAGTGAGCGAATCGTGCCGTCAGTCTTGGCTCGCGCATCAACGCTGGCGAGATATGACACCACCACAGGGTTTTCCGGCTTCCTTACCCCGCAGGTAATCTCTCCCGCCACGTC
>DASSCG010000320.1:0-4460 GCA_035697925.1 Pyrinomonadaceae bacterium | reverse complement strand
TGGTAACCTCTTGAGAAACCGGAACGGTAGACTTCGGCGAAATTTCCAAAGCCCGCATCATGATAGTAATGAGAGCGTTCGGGATTGAAGCTCTTCGCTTTTTTGCCGTCGTCTTTCCCAGTCTTGAAACCATCTTTGTAGCCTTGGTTAATAGCCTTCTCACCATTGTCAAACACGTACTGCCGATAACGGCTCCCATATGGTGACCAGGGATCATAGCCCCAGCGATCGTAACCGAAGGGATAACTCCAACGATTTCTATATCCAAAACCAAAAGGTCGATATATACGGTACGGATTGGGCCTTACGATTATGACTCTGCGACGACCCTGGGCCTCAGCATCGCTCGCTGACATAAAGACCATTCCCGAGAGCATTAGCGCGGCGAAGATCAAACCGCCAATCCTGCTTAGATATTTTCCTTTCATAAAACCTCCTTGCATATTCAATCTTGAGACGCGATGCGCGGAAATGTGGTTGCCAACTATCAGCCGACGCACTCGCGGATCACGGCGAGCACGCTGGCATTTTTATCTAGTCTCTTCATGATTTTTCTCCCCTTCTAAAAAATAATGCCGGGCCCGATTGTCGGGGAGAGCCCAGCTAACAATTAAGACACTTTGAAGCGTAGTTTAGTTGTAATATTTTCGCTCGTTCTAACAGGATTCAGGAAGTGTAAAACTTCGAAAAGAGAATGTTGCAGGTTTGTGAAAAACTCCCCTTCCCATCCAGGAGAAACGCATGCTTATAAAATCATGAATCCGCCAGGCGTTGGCTCACCGATTCTCTATCGCTGGAGATTGCACAATCACAACACAATTCATTAAAGTGTTTGCCATTTCAGGGGTGCCGGTAATTGTAGGTTTGAGGTGATAACGTGAGTTCAATCGAGCCGCAACGCGTGCTTCTGCATTATCGCTTGTTGAGCAAGATCGACAGCGGTGGCATGGGAGAAGTCTATAAGGGTGAGGACACCAGGCTCGGCCGCACAGTAGCCATCAAGTTCCTGCTCGCCGGAGTTGGCGAGAACGCAGTAGCCCGCCGCCGGTTTCTCCAGGAAGCGCAATCTGCTTCATCCCTTAACCATCCCAACATCGTCACCATCTACGCTATTGAACAGGTAGACGGGGTCGATTTTATTGTCATGGAGTATGTCGAGGGCCGGGACCTCAAAAGCTTGATCGAGACCGACGGGGCACTCCCCTTGACGCGGCTGCTTGATATCGGGATTCAGACCGCTGATGCGCTTCAAGCAGCACACGAAATCAACCTGGTCCACAGGGACATCAAGTCGGCGAATATTTTGGTCACACCGAGGGGCCAAGCCAAGGTCCTGGACTTCGGTTTGGCGAAACTGATTCGTACGGTAGCCGATCGCGTTGATGGAGACGCGCCAACACTGACAAACCTGACTGATGAAGGAACGGTACTCGGAACAGCTTCCTACATGTCTCCAGAGCAAACCCGTGGGCAAGCTCTTGATGGCCGGTCCGATCTTTTTTCACTTGGCTGTGTGCTCTATGAAGCAGCTACTCGGTCGTTGCCTTTCGCAGGACCAAGCATGCTCGCGATCATGCACGCTATCGCCACCACTGACCCGCCTTCGCCCAGCCGCGTCAGACCGGAGTTGCCACGAGAGTTCGATTTAATTCTTGAGCGAGCCCTCGCCAAGGACAAAGAGAAACGTTATTTATCCGCGGTCGAAATGGCGCAGGCTTTAAGAAGTTTGCGGGCTTCGTTCACGGGTGAATGGGTAGGCAACCCGATCGTCTACGACAAGGATCTGGTTAAAGCTCCTGCTGCCCCTTTCGTGGGCAGAGAAGCCGAGTTGACGAAACTGGAAACTTATCTTCAGCAGGCGATCAATGGCAGTGGGCATGTGGTGTTAATCAGCGGCGAACCAGGCATTGGCAAGACATCACTGTCTGACGAGTTTCTACGCCGCGCTCGCTCACGCTTTCCCGGTTTGTCGGTGTCTCGCGGACGTTGTGTCGAACAGTACGGCACCGGCGAGGCTTATTTGCCGTTTCTGGATGCCATAGGCGGTTTGTTGGAAGGAAAATCGCGTGACCGACTCGCAGCGGTAATGCGGGCCTCTGCGCCCACGTGGTGCTCGCAGTTGCCGGTGGCCTTTGCGTCCACTTCGGCGATGGAAACGTTGCAACAGGAGACAATTGGCGCCACCAAGGAACGAATGATGCGGGAGATGGGAGATGCGTTGGGTATTTTTGCAACTTCCTCGCCAGTGGTCCTATTGCTGGAAGATTTGCATTGGGCCGATCCCTCAAGCGTGGACCTCTTGCGACACCTGTCCCAACGTATCAGCAACCAACACTTGTTATTAGCAGGCACCTTCCGACCTGAGGATATTGAACGCAGTAATCACCCGCTCAAGAGCTACAAGGCCGAAATGCAGGCGCACAAGCTTTGCGAAGAGATCGCTCTCGATTCGCTTAGTCCGAAACATATTCAGGATTACCTGAATGCGACGTTTGCACCGCACAACTTTCCGGCCGAATTTGCCGAGCACATTCACGAGAAGACGGAGGGGCACCCGCTCTTCGCCACTAATCTTTTGCAGTACCTGCGTGAACGCGGAGATATCGAAAAGTCGAATGAGCACTGGTCATTGAGCCGCCCAATCTCAGAGATTGAACTGGAAACGCCAGAGAGCGTGCGCAGCATGATCAGCAAGAAGATCGATTCGCTCGCGGAAGATGAGCGCAGGGCCCTGGAGTACGCCAGTGTAGAAGGCCAGGAGTTTCTTTCAACTGTGGTGGCCAGCCTGCTAAGTATCGACGAAGTTGACTTGGAAGAGCTTCTGGCGCGCATCGAGAAAACACATCGACTAGTAGTGACTCGTGGAGAGGAAGAACTACCTGACGGCTTGCTGGCGACGCGTTATAGATTCGCTCACGCTCTTTATGAGAATTTTCTTTACGCGGGTTTGGTCACCAAACGAAAGATCATGTTGCACCGGCAGGCAGGGGAACAACTTGCTCTGCATTACGGGAAGCGAGCTCCACAGATTGCCAGCCAGTTAGCTCTACACTTCGAACGCGGCCGTGACTTTGCTCGAGCAGTAGAGTTCTTGACCCATGCGGGTAACAACGCTACCAAACTCTACGCTAACGCCGAAGCAGCCGATCATTACACTCGCGCTCTGAGTTTGGCTAAGAAGCTACCTGACGATGAGCAGGGAGAAATTCTGGCGACCCTTCACGGGAAGCGTGGCGCTAGTAATTTGGCGCTAAGTCGCTTTGGCGACTCCATCGACGATTTCGTAAAAATGCTCAAGTACCAGGAGGTGCAGAACTCACCTGAGAAGAAGGCTGCAGGGCTAAACGCAATGGCTACGTCGTTGTTCTTCTCTCATCGCCTCGACGAAATGGAAGCCTGTGCCGATCAGGCACTAGCGGCAGCGAAGAAGGCCGGCAGCGAAACGCTGCGACTGGACACGATGGGTTTGATGGCGTTGAAACACGCAGCTTATGGAGAATTGGAGCTCGGTCAACCAATCCTCGATGATGTGATTAAAAGCGCGCGCGCCATCAATTACAAGCCGGCGCTGCTTACAGGATTAACCTGGCGGGGTTGTCTGCATTTCTTCCAAACCGAATATGAGCGTGCTATCGAATGTGAAGTTGAGGCGAAACAACTGGCCTCAACACTGCGTGACGGATTTCTGCTATTAACGTCGATGTTTTTTCTGGGCCTGTCGAAAGGAAATCTCGGACAGATTTCTGATGCCATTTCGACACTCGAAGACGCAATAGGAATGGCAGGTCGCAATGGTGACCGTTTTTGGTTTCCGCGAATGCCAAATTGTATCGGCTGGTTGCATCGTGAGATGCAGGATTTCGAAGGCGCTCAAAAACGTAACCTCGAGGGCCTGACCGTGGCCCGGCAATATCACGTCCTCGAGGCCGAGGCGAACTCTCTAATCAACCTTGGTATCGACCATATCCACGCAGGGAAGCCTGAGGAAACAATTTCGGCTTTTCGGGAAACGCGCGAGATCTTCGAAAGAGACGCCTGGTTCCGTTGGCGGTATAGCATTCGTCTTGAAGCTGCTACAGCTAGGCTTTGGCTGGGCCAGGGTGAGCTGGAAAAGGCCAGAGAGTTTGCGAACCGCTTGCTCCAGACTGCCAGCAAACACGGAGTGCATAAATACATTGCAGAGGCGCACCGGCTGACAGCTCAAATCGCTATGGCAGAGGACAATGCCGCGGAAGCGGAAAGAGAATTCGACGCGGCCCTTGCCGAATTGCAAAAGTATCCGGCGCCCCTCGTAGCTTGGAGGACTTATGCTGACCTTGGGCGGATACAATCAAGTCGGGGCGACGCAACTGCTGCCCAGTCCTCCTTCAACAGTGCAGCGGAGATTATTAAGATGTGCGCCGACAACATTACCGATGAAAACTTGCGGGCCACCTTCCTCAACTCCCCCGCGGTGCGCG
>DASSCG010000319.1:0-3545 GCA_035697925.1 Pyrinomonadaceae bacterium | reverse complement strand
ATGCCTCACTCTGAGTTGGCACCTTAAAATAAACCGTTTCTCTTGCACCCAACGCAGTGCATGACTATACTTCGCCCCATACGCGGCACTTGTACTCTTTTCTTTCTCGCGCTCCAGAAGTGAAAAACTAAAAACTCAACCTCACTTCAAGGCGTTTTGGCAATCGAACTTATCATCCTCGCGCTGCACGTGAGACATGCATAGTTTTTATGCGGATACCCGGCCAACAGGTATCAGTCTGTCTGTTTGATTCCCGCCAACTCAATGAGCCGATGCGGGCGGCGTTCACCCCTCTGCAACTTCCTTACAACCCTAATCCGAAGGAGATGAGATGAAGAAACTTGCCGTATTCCTTACTGTAGCGGTTCTCAGCTTCATGATCTTTGTGTCCACCCCCAGGCCGAGCCAGGCGCAGAAGAGCAAAATTCATAAGCAGCAGAACAAGATCGAAAACCAATACATTGTCGTACTCGACGATGCAGTCGTGGGAGAAAAGGGCGACTACTCAATCGCACCATACATCGCTGCTGAAATGGCTGCCAACTACAAAGGCAAGATTAAACACGTCTACAAATACGCCCTCAACGGCTTTGCAGTTGAGATGTCCGAGGCCGAAGCGGAGGCTCTGAGTCTCGACTTCCGTGTGAAGTTCGTCGAAGAAGACGGAGTGGTCACTGCCGACGCAACTCAAACGAATCCGCCCTGGGGTCTTGACCGCATCGACCAGCGTAATCGGCCCTTGAACGGAACTTATGTCTACAACTGGACCGGATCGGGTGTGCGGGCCTACATAATCGACACAGGTATCCGGACGAGTCACTCTCAGTTCGGTGGACGTGCTTCGAACGTATTTGACGCGTTTGGAGGGAATGGCGCTGACTGCCATGGCCACGGCACCCACGTAGCCGGCACCGTTGGCGGTTCAACATATGGCGTCGCGAAGAGCGCTTTGCTCCGCGGCGTGCGCGTCCTGAACTGCTCGGGTTCGGGCTCGAACTCCGGCGTGATTGCTGGCGTCGACTGGGTGAGACAGAATCACATCGCACCCGCGGTGGCTAACATGAGTCTCGGGGGAGGTGTATCAAGCGCTCTCGATACGGCAGTCAACAACCTTCACAACGCAAACGTTACGATTGCTGTTGCTGCTGGCAACAGTAACGCCAACGCTTGTAACAGCTCGCCGGCACGCGCGGCTAACGCGATCACTGTCGGCAGTACAACCTCAACTGACGCACGTTCGTCGGTCTCGAATTTTGGTACCTGTCTCGATATCTTTGCCCCCGGATCGTCGATCTTGTCAGCCTGGTTCACCTCGAACACAGCGACCGCGACGCTCAGTGGAACGTCAATGGCATCGCCTCATGTCGCCGGTGTTGCCGCTTTATACAAGCAGGCTAATCCTTCGGCGTCTTCAACTACGATCCGAAACGCGATCGTCAACAATGCGACAACCAATGTGGTGACGAACGCAGGCACCGGGTCACCAAACCGGTTACTGTATTCGCGGTTCTTTTAACGAGTCTCTTACGACTGTGAAGCACGACCGGGAGTTGCGATCATCAAGCTGCTCCCGGTTGTTTTCTGGTTTGTTCTTAAGAACGCCAACTATCAACACTCGATCCAAAACATCTTTGACTCTTGCGCAATTTAGGTACTGGTGCAGTTTGCGCTGTTGGGGAATGCCGATCAATTACGGAACCGAGGAGCGGTAGCGACCGGGTAAGTAGCGGCGCCGAGCACCCCGCTAAAACTGGTCTTGTACGCTTGAGTGCCATCGCAACAACCGGTCGCTACCGCTCCTCGGTTCTGTAACTGAGCTATAGCGTCTGTTGACTGTGAAACCGCCATCAGTACCCGCAAAAATACGCTCGCTTGCGATTAACCTACCCGACCAGTAAGATTCCTTGGTCACTTAATTAGTATGGAATTCACTGTCGCGATTACCGGAGCCTCCGGTTCGATCTACGCTCAACGCACGCTTGTTCACATGGCTGCAAGCGGCGTGGTCGAGCGCATTAATCTGATCATGTCTGAAGCCGCTCAGCTAGTGGCGCGGGTCGAGCTGGGAGCTGACCTGAGAGGTGCCGACTCGGCAAGAATCAATCAGTGGATAGGTTTAAAATCGGATTCAACTCTGATTCACCTCCACCGTCTCGATAACATGGCGGCAAAACCTTCGTCGGGATCTCACCCCCAGCAAGGCATGGTGATTGTTCCTTGTTCGATGGGGACGCTCGGGGCGATCGCCTCTGGTGCCGGTACTAACCTGATTCATCGCGCGGCCGATGTGACTCTCAAGGAAGGACGCAGGCTGGTCATTGTGCCTCGAGAGACGCCTTTCAATGCTATTCACCTTGAAAACATGCTTCGCCTTTCACGAGCGGGTGCCCACATCATTCCCGCCAGCCCCGGCTTTTACCATCGTCCTCAGACAATTGAAGCCCTGGTGGACCATTTGGTATTTCGAATTCTCGACCATTTAGGCGTTCCACACTCTGAATCTACCCGCTGGAAGGGACTTAAAGCACAGTCAGATGAACTGGCCGGCGTCGGAGAGGATTAGGAACCCGCAAGCATTGCAATGGTTACATTACTGCGGAATGTTCGCATCACGCTCGAGATGATCAAGATCGAGCACACTCTCTTTGCGCTGCCCTTTGCCTTTCTCGGAGCAGTCCTCGCAGCGAATGGATTGCCTTCGGCTCGCCAGATCCTATGGATCACAGTTGCGATGATTGGGGCGCGCTCCACGGCCATGGCGTTTAACCGAATCGCCGACCGCGAATATGACGCCCGAAATCCTCGCACTCGCATGCGGGCCCTGCCTGCTGGTCTGCTTTCACTAGGTTTCGCCTGGATGTTCACGATTGTCTCAGCTGCAGTTTTTGTGTTTGCCGCTGCGAATTTGAATCGGCTTACGTTAGCCCTGGCGCCAGTAGCCTTGGCAAGCGTCCTGCTGTATTCATTCACTAAGCGCTGGACGATGCTTTCTCATCTGGTTTTGGGATGGTGTTTAGCGATCGCGCCAACAGCTGCCTGGATTGCTGTGCGCGGCGCCATCGACAGCCCGGCACCACTCTTACTCTCTTTAGTTGTAATGTTGTGGACCGCAGGGTTCGATGTGCTCTACGCCTGCCAGGACCGTGAATTTGACGTAGCCGAAGGCCTCCATTCAATCCCGCAACGATTCGGAATTGAACGTTCATTGTGGATAGCTCGTGTCCTGCACGCACAGGCATTTGTCGCACTGCTTGCGCTATACTGGTCAACAAAGCTCGGCCCTTTGGCTTTAGCGGGCGTAGTGCTTACGGGGTTATTGTTGGTTTATCAACACCGACTGGTTCGAGCTGATGATTTAACGAGATTGAATGCGGCTTTCTTTACGACGAACGCATTTGTAAGCCTGATTCTTTTCCTGACGTTTGGCGGTGCCGCCCTGACAAGGACTCTGCGATGAATTTTTCTCACGATCCGAAGCTCATTGAGATTGCGAACAAGATTGAAACCCATGATCGCCTGTCGCTGGATGACGGTCTGGCGCTATA
>DASSCG010000318.1:0-7016 GCA_035697925.1 Pyrinomonadaceae bacterium | reverse complement strand
CTTGGTTTGGCTTGAGACTCACCGGCAAACGAAAAGGCAATTCGTACGCGGCAAATCTTCGCGTTCTTGAATGGCAGGGTGTTTTTGGATCCGGGCAAACTTCAAATCCTTTTGCTTTTGACGCCGAAGCACCCGGCGCGCCACCAGCTTTGGGCGCTGAAAGAGATTTAGCTTTGGTTTCCTTCTGATAAACTCCGGCTGGATCCACATTCAAGGCGCAGTTTGTTGAAGGTTTTACTGTTGCGGTTTTTCCGTTGAAGGTGATCGTTATCCGACAAGTTCCTCCCGCGCCATCGTTTAGATTGGCCGACAAGGTGTTGCCGACAAGTTGTCCCTCTCCCTCGCCTGAGCCTTCATGAAACGTTTCATCTTTGCCGGCCATGTAGAGATACGTACCGCCGAAACTGACGTGGTATTTACCGCCTGGCGCCTTGGTGATCTCGAGTGCATTAACGAACCCACCCTGACCTTCGCGGTAGGTCTTGTAGGCATATTTTCCAACAACGTTGATTCCCTGGGGATGGCTGGCCGCTGCAGCTCCTATACCTGCGAGAAGAAGTAAGAGGAGAGTTTCAATAGACTTGTTCGGCATTGTCATCATCAGCGCGACGTAACACAGTTTGCGCGGAGCCCCCTCGCAAAGAATTCAGCTCGCCAAGCGCAACGGTGCTAAAAGCTTTTCCCTTTCGTGTGAAGCTGCCATTGGTAGGCTAAGTTGGAAACTAACTCGGAGGACGTGCTCTACTGCTTGAACTTAAATCCAGTGACTTCCATCTTGATGTTGGCGCGATCGTCGGAATCCTTCATCCCATCCAGCCGCACAGCCACCACCATAGTTTTGTTTGATTCCAGCTCACGCTGCCTGTTGGAAGGAACCACCACCAACGTCCGCTCTTTCACAGCCTTGCCTTGATGATCGACAACAGCCGCCCGAACTTCGAGGCCGCTAAGTGTTCGTCCGGTGAAGTTGCGAACAGTCGTCTGCAGATTCATCACAATGTCCCCCAAAGCGCGCTTGGCCTCGTCGGCTTCGGGTTCGTCCAGTACGATCTTGGAATAATCCTGCTCCCATTCAGGCGTGCCGGCGCGGATAGCACCTTCTAGAACTGGATCGACATTACCTCCGGAACTGCTGGCACGCATCAAGAAATAGAAAAAGACAGCTATGACCAGGGCCGCGATAATCGCGACCACGATAATCAGCTTTCGCCGAGAATCTTCCGAGCCATCTAAACTTTTTTCTGAGGACGCCATGCTGTGCGCCGAATTGTAGGATCCCAGGATCGGTTTTGCAATCGTTGGTCCAGTCTTAGACGCCACGGAGGTTGGGATGTTCCCTGATGAACGTTAAGACTCAGTAACTATGCCGGGCAGTAAGATCACTGATGAGGTCTTCCAGCTCTGTGTAATCAACGGGCTTGGTTATGTATGCATCACAGCCCGCCGCCAACGCCTCAGCGTGAAAGTCAGCCGTATCGTGAGCTGAGACTGCGATGATGGGCACCGTTGCCAGATTGGGCAATTGTCGAATGCGACGGGTAGCTGCTAATCCATCAACAATCGGGAGGCTTAAGTCCATCAGGATAATGTTCGGAGTCTCACGTGCTGCCAGGTTTACCGCTTCCAGGCCGTTAACCGCTTCGGACACCTGGTAACCGCTCAGTTCCAGGAGCCGACGCATCATCATGCGGTTGTCCTCGGTGTCTTCGACGAGCAGCACGCTGACCGCATTTTGGCTATTAGTCATTGGGTGCAGGTTCGTACTTTCGCGGGAGTTAAGTTCGAGATTCAATATCAAATCACCCCTAAGTTGTTGACTTCACTGTATCAGTAGAATACGCGGGGGCTTTTTGCTAAGATGCCGCATCGAAATACGACAGGTCGAAATCGGTGTTTCGGGTACAATTCATACACCGACGAATCCCCGAGCAAGATCTTCCTGACAACAGGTGTGACGGCTGGAGGGTGACTAAAACCTATCGATGAAGCCATTATTGTTGAAGCCTCAGGATAGCGACTCTCTTCAAACTTTGGGGAGGGCCTCTCTCCAGATCGTTCACGATCTCAAAAACCAGCTAAATGGTCTCAAACTGTATGCCACGTTTCTCCGGAAACGCCTGGAGAAGAGCGCCCGGCCCGAAGATGAGATGGAAACTATCAGCAAACTCATCTCCGGATTGGATCGCGCCGCAGGCGATTTATCGACCCTAGTCCAGTATGGGCGGCCAATTGAGCTTCGGAAACAGCCCGGAATCGATGTGCAGAAGATTATGAGGACCGTAGCCGGTACTTTTTCGGCTCAGACAACTAGTTCGCTGTCCGGAGCGATCATCATTGACGGCGAGCCCTCACCTCTGGCGGGCACGTTCGATCCGACGGTGTTGGCGGATGCGCTAAAGGCGATCTCCGTAGGGGCCATGAAAATGCGTGGCGAGGATCAAAACCGAACACTTCGAGTCAGTTTACGTCGGGAGAACGACGGCACTGCAGTCATTGAATGGCACGAACTTACAAATCTGGACCATGATCCATTCCGATCATTCGCCGGCAGCGACGAGATCCGGATGTCATTTGCTGCCAAAGTTATCGAGGCTCACGGTGGAGCAGCCGAACAAGGCAAAGAGAGTCTGAGCGTTCGTCTTCCGCTTACCGAGGGAAACACTTGAATATCGCGGAGCGCAATAATACATGAACACAACAGCTACAGTTTCTTTCAAGGAGAATAACAGGGTGGAGAACAAAAATGTGCGGATTCTGGTCGTCGATGACGAACCTATGATGGCCGATTCGCTGAAGCAGAATCTAATGGAAGAAGGTTACTCGGTCGACACCGCAGCAACAGGCGCGGAGGCAATCGAGCTCTTCGATCAAGGTGGACATCATCTGGCGATTTGCGATTTGCAGCTTCCGGACATGGATGGCCTGGAGGTTATGCGTCACATGAAGGATGCTCGACCTACAACCGAAGTTATTGTTGTCACCGGATATGGATCAGTGGCGCGGGCTGTGGAAGCAACCAAGGCGGGAGCGTTTTATTTTGTTGAGAAGCCGTTCGATTTTGAAGAGATTCAGCCGCTGGTTGATAAAGCGCTCGAACGTCGCGAACTTGTTGCCGAAACCACGAGCATGCGCCGTCAGCTTTCCACCCGCTCTGAATATTTCAATATCATCGGGTCAGCTAAGCCGATGCAAACGATTTACGAGACGATCGAGTCGGTAGCCAAGTCGGATGCGAACGTGCTTATCGTCGGCGAATCGGGCACAGGCAAGGAACTGATCGCCAACGCGATCCATTACAACTCCTTACGATCGAAGAAAGCATTCATTAAAGTCAATTGCGCCGCTCTGCCAAAAGAGTTGATTGAGTCAGAGTTATTCGGCCATACAAAGGGTGCCTTCACCGGGGCTCATGCGGATAAAGAGGGATTGGTACAACACGCAGCGGGCGGTTCTCTCATGCTCGATGAAATCGCCGAGATGCCGGTAGAGCTACAGCCAAAACTGCTGCGAGTTCTGCAGGAAAGAAGTTATCGGAAAATAGGCTCCGAAAAGACTTATGCGGTGGATTTTCGATTGATCTCGTCTACCAACCGGCCCCCAGCTGATGCTATCCGTGATGGCTTGCTGCGCGATGACCTCTTCTATCGAATCTCCACAATCACCATTCATGTTCCACCTCTGCGCGAGCGAAATGAAGATATTCAACTGCTGACAGAACACTTCCTGCACATGTACGCTCAGAAGTACGAGCGCCCAATTGGTGGCGTTTCACAGGCCGCTTATCAGCGACTGTTCGGCCATCAATGGCCGGGCAATGTGCGTGAGTTGCAAAACGTGATCGAGCGCGCTGTCTTGCTCGCCAAGGGCAATAGAATCGAACCAGTGGACCTACCTTTCGATAATGGCTCGCTGCCGGAATCGGGTTCTGCCGCCCCGGGCTGGGACGTTCCGCCGAACATGACTCTCGAAGACATTGAGCGTCTGGTAATCGAAAGAACTCTGCAGCGCACAGGTGGCAATAAACAGGCGGCGGCTAATCTTTTAGGCATTTATCGACCGCGGCTTTACAGTAAAATCAGAAAGTACAATATTGACGTTACGTCTCTCGTCTCAGTCTAGAGTTTCGAAATTCTGAATTGACGAGGGTCGTTACCAGTAACGCACCAGTACGCAAAAGACACTGCATGCGCAAGTTACTTTCTGAATTCAAGAGTGGCCTTTTCGCAGGGCCACTTTTATTTTGAAATTCAGGTCAGTGAATTTACAGAGTAGATTCCAATCGATACGTTGAAAGCGATCAAGACAGAAGCACTCGGCACCGGCCGGCTCACGAGCATTGATGCTCTGCGCGGCATTGCGGCGCTTGGGGTGGTGCTCTACCACGCCGTGGCGCAAACAGGTAGTGCACTTCCGAACAATCTGTTTCAGTACCCTGTCCGGCTAATACAGTTCCTGAGTTCATTTGGGTACATCGGCGTCTTTCTGTTTTTCGTAATCTCCGGCTTCTGCATACACCTACAGTGGGCAAGGGCCCGCGCTAACGGTCAGCAACACCAAATCAAATTCGGCGAGTTCTGGAAGCGACGTCTGCGACGCCTTTATCCCCCGTACTTGATCACCCTAGCGCTCTTCCTCGGCTTGACCGCCCTCACAGTCGGCATCGACGTAACCCATTTCTTTGTTTACGACGTGGTGATGCATTCCCTCATGCTTCACAATTTGGATCCGCATACTTGCTATAGCATTAATGGAGTCTTCTGGACTCTTGCGGTCGAGGAGCAACTCTACCTCGCTTACTTCCTATTATTGTTTCTGCGTAACCGTTGGGGATGGGGTCCAACTCTGATTATCTGTGCGCTGGCACGAGTGGGATGGTTTTTCTTTTGCCACTATTTTTGGGTAGCAACCGGGGTGGGCATCCCGGTCCCGGAAGGCGCAGCTTCTCACTGGTTCACGTGGGCCCTGGGAGCCATAGCTGTAGAGGCGGCTTTTGGCTTAGTTCAGTTACCGAAGTGGTGCAGAAATATTTGGCTAGGAGGTCTTGCGGTGATAGCGGCCTCGGCAATTTCAATCGCCTTGCCGCTCATACACAAAGACACTTTTGTGCACGATTCGGCCTGGCTATTAATGCATCCAATGTGGGGCCTCGGATTCTTTATCCTCGTTAATCGAGCTGTGCAGAGTGAGAGATCGTGGTTGACCGCACTGCGGAGACCTCCTCTGGTGACTGCGTTTGCATCGCTCGGAGTCTTTTCCTACTCGCTTTACCTGACGCATGAACTCGTAATCATGCAGTCCTGGTTGTTTACCATGCAGCGCTTGCCTACGATCCTGAACACTCTGTTGATTGTCACACCTGCGACCGTGGCGTTCGCCTGGATGTTCTTTCAGTATTGCGAGAAGCCTTATATGAGGAAGACGGCAGAGGCAGGAAGCAGGGGCAGACGGCAGGAGCAGGAGGAACAGACACGGATCGAGTCAACAGTCCTGGCATCAAGTGAGTACCAAGCCTGATCATTTTTCATTTTTCATTTGACAGTTCTCATTTTTCATTTTCGGGTTCTATTTAGTGTTGTTTAGTGTGATTTCGTGGATCGTCTCTTCGGCGACCACTAAAAACGATCCACGAAATCACACAAACCAACACGAACGAAAAAGAACGACCAAATGAAAAATGAGAACTGTCAAATGACAAATGAAAAATGACTTCTTCCTGCCATCTGCCCCTGCCTACTGCCCTGCTTAGTCCACCTGATACGTGGCGACACTAGTCGGAGTCTCAAAGCACCGCACTTTGAAGATTTGCACGCGGTCGTCACCAACCTTAGAACCCACACGTTCCAGGATGTATTTCGCAAGGTTCTCCGCCGACGGCTGCAACTCATGAAATGGCGCCAGCTCGTTAATGTTTTGATGATCCAGATATTGGACCACTTCATCGGCCGCGGCTTTCAACTCAACAAAATCAACCAACAGCCCAATGTTATCCAACTCGCGACCACGCGCGTAAATTTCAATTCGGTAATTGTGGCCGTGTAGGTTTTCACACTTTCCCTTGTATCCACGCAGCTGGTGCGCGCTTGAGAAATTGCGCTCAATCATTACTTCAAATTGTCCTGGCATGTTCGAGAGGATGGCATAGGCTAAAGGCCAAAGTCCACCGGCGAAGATCTACACGTGCTCGACCAAGATTCAGGCCAGAGTCACTTTCGATATTGAACTTTGAAAGTCGCTCTCAAATATCCGAGACAACTCATCGATCCGCGAAGTAACGCGGCAAGGTGGCAGGCTCTTCAGAAAGGTCCGTCCATAAGCTTTCGTACGCAAACGAGGATCGAGCACCGCGAGAACGCCACGATCGGTAGTGCTGCGAATCAACCGGCCCAGCCCCTGCTTCAAGCTGATAATTGCCTGCGGGACGCTGTACTCAAAGAAACTTGATCCGCCTTCATCTTCGATGTAACGCTGTCGCGCTGCAACTATCGGATCGGTTGGTACCGCAAAAGGGAGTTTGTCGATGATCACGCACGACAACTGTTCACCTCTCACGTCCACTCCTTGCCAGAAACTCGACGTGGCAAAGAGCACGGCATTTGGCGTTTCCCTAAAAAGCGTCAGCAGTCGACTCCTTGCGGCGCTTCCCTGTAAGAAACAAGGATAGTCCAACTCCGGCATCACTAAGTCGTAAAGCGACTGCATTCCGGCAAGGCTTGTGGACAGGACAAAGGCGCGGCCGTCGGTCGCGTTTAGAATCTTGATTACCTCTTCGGCGGCGGACTGAGCCCATGCAGGGGAGCGTGGATCCGGCATGCTCGGAGGCAAATACAGCAGCGCCTGGTTTGGATAATCGAAAGTCGATTCGGCTATCAGATCTTTCGCCTTATCGAGTCCAAGCCGTTCCCGAATGAATGCGAAATTTCCGGCGCTGGATAGTGTCGCTGACGTCAAAATCACGGTCTCAACCTGGGCGAAAAGTTTATCTTCGAGCAAACCGGAAACGTCGATCGGTGAAGCGC
>DASSCG010000317.1:0-5813 GCA_035697925.1 Pyrinomonadaceae bacterium | reverse complement strand
ACCATCAAACCATTCTCAAGGTAGTAATCAGTCCCTTCCTCCAACACTGTGGGTGTCTCTGAATCATTGGGAAGGTCGGTGGTTCTCATCCGAACAGATAAGCTAGCGTGCTGACGAGGACTGGTAGATCACGCAAAGCCGTCTTGATGCACAATCGGAGATTCTAGTTTCCTATTACTTTACAATCGCCGCCTTAAATCTCACCGACACCTTGTACTTTCCGTCGGTTAGGTCGCCGTCATTCTCGTCATAGCCCGAGACAATATCTTGATTGACTGAGAACTCTTTCAGGCTTGAACCACTCTTGCTTTCCTGATATTGAGTCGGATGAAAACATACCCAGAAGGACTCATTGTTAGGCTGGATTACGTATTCGAGTCCACGGATTTTCTGGTCAAATAGCATATCCTGCGATTTTATCTCCGTAGCCACAGCTTCCGCCGGGATTGGTTTATCGGTGACTAGGATGATGATGCTCTCGTGATCCTGACCGAAGCGTTTTCCCCGACCGGCGTAGGCATATTTTAGTTCGACGGTTTCACCCTTACTGGTGTAGGTCCCGCTCGCCTGGCCCACACTGAGAGCCGCGGTTTCCCCGCTCTCCTTCGTAGCCTCTGACGGCTTCGTCGTATCCCCGGCCTTATTCGCCTCAGCCAGCTTGGCTGCTTCCGCCGCCGCATCCTCCGCCGACTTGGTCGCCTCAGTCGACTGTTTGTTTGCAGGCGTCTCTGCCGCCCGCCGATTCATTGAACACGCCGAGGCGAATAACGAAAACACGATCGTGAATACCATTATTGCTGGGCCATTTGGTGGTCGTTTCATTTTTCTCATTCTCTCCTTCACGTTACGTTTAACAGATTGTGAATACCTAAAAATTAGGGCGCCCACTGTGATAGGCTTGATTTCGTATGACGGCGTTGTCAGAAAGACTCGAACAAAGCTCTCCGCTGGGGCGGAAGCTGTGGGCTTTGATCCTTGGAAGATTGGGAGCCGTACTGATTCTGTTGCTGGTCAGCACGATCTGGAGTCGGAACAGCACTGAACAAGGTTCCTCGTTTGAACCACTTTCAATACTTCTGGTTGTTCTGATCCTGACGCTTGTGTATTCGTTGGCCCACCGGTTTACCAGGGCGCTGCTTCTCCAGGCACGAATCCAGTTTGCGGTAGACATCTTATTGGTTACCTGGCTCGTCTGGACGTCAGATGTTATTCACTCGCCGTATACAGCACTCTATATCGTCATCATTTCTATTTCCAGTCTGTTTTTGGGCCCACGCGGTTCGGTAGTTACATCAGTCGGGTGTGCAGTCGCTTTCACCGGTTGCGCGCTGGCCGCGTTATCAGGATATGGGGAACACCCCACTCAATATCTGCTCGAAGGCTCTCTTTCCCGAACCATTCAATCTGTTGGCCTCTTTAACATCGCTTTCTTTGTGGTAGGTCTGCTTTCCGCGCGTTTAGCCGAACATCAATCCGGCTCTGACGTGCGGTTAAGAGCGGCCACTCAATCGTTGGCCAACCTTCGCGCACTTCACGAGCGTATCGTTGAGTCGATCGGATCTGGCGTAGTTACGACTGATCTCGAGGGCCGCATTTTTACCTTTAATGCTGCCGCCGAGGAAATCACCGGATACGACGAAAAAGATGTCCGCGGTCAGGGGGCGTCGGTTTTTTTTGGTGAGTTAACTGACCATATTACCAACGCAGTCCGCGCCACCGATGTGCGAGTCTCCAGTCCGCGCTTTGAAGCGGATTGCCTAACGGCAGAAGGAATGCGCCTGCGACTTGGTTTTAGTATTTCGCCCCTGTCCTCGGAAACTGGAGAGACTACGGGAATGGTCATAACCTTTCAAGACCTGACTCATATTCGGGCGCTTGAGGAGACTTCCCGCAGACAGGATCAACTGGCGGCGATTGGGCGCATGGCTGCATCAATCGCCCACGAAATCAGAAACCCGTTAGCGGCGATGCGCGGATCGATTCAGATGCTGCGGCACGAGATGAAGGGCGAATCTTCACAAACGGACCTAATGGAAATTATTCTCCGTGAGTCTGATCGCCTTAACCGAATAATTACAGATTTCTTGAATTACGCTCGGCCGCGTTCCGCCAGTCACGCCAAAGTAGACATTGGGGAGCTGCTTCATGAAACCTTCACGCTGCTTCGTTACAGTCCGGAGATAAATGAATTTCAATCTGTTGAAGAGGAAGTGATTGATGGCCCTTTGATTGCCGAAGCGGATGCGGAACAATTGCAACAAGTCTTCTGGAACCTTGCACGCAACGCACTCCAGTCAATGCGCGAAGGTGGAACGCTGCATGCACAAGTGTCGGGAAACTCGGAAAATCGGCTGCGCATTACTTTCTCGGACACCGGTCGGGGAATGTCGCCCGAACAGGTCGAACATCTGTTCGAGCCGTTCTCTTCTACAACCGGAGGCACCGGACTTGGTCTCTCAATTGTTTATCAAATCATTCGCGAGCATGGTGGTACAATCAATGTGCGAAGTCGCGAAGGACAGGGAACAAAAATCACCATTGAGCTTCCATGCGAGAGAGGGAACGGAGCGATTCGAGAATCTGAAACCAGAACAAAGCAGTTGACTCCGGGAAATGATTCCATTAGTTGACGGCGAACCTCTGAACAATGGCTAACTTACTAATTGTTGATGACGAGTTAGGTATGCGTCAGTTCCTGACGCACTTGTTACAGCGTGAGGGCCACACCGTTAGAGTGGCCGAAAGTGGCCGAAAAGCAATGGCGCTTTTGCGCGAGGAACCCGCTGAGTTAATTATTTCCGATGTTCGGATGCCCGATATCGGCGGCATTGAACTTTTGCGCGCCGCTCGTGAATTATCACCCAGCGTGGAAGTCGTTATGATGACCGCTTTCGCTAATGTAGAAACAGCCCGTGAAGCCTTCCTACTGGGAGCCTACGACTTCGTCCAAAAACCGTTTGACAATGATCTATTGAAGGAGATAGTCGCTCGGGCGCTGGAAAAGATCTCTTTGATAAAAGAGAAAGAAGCCCTCCTCGAACAAAACAAAGTCTTAATTCAGGGTCAGCGCAAACGGGGACAGCTCGGGAACATTATTGGTAGATCAGCGCGCATGCAGGCGCTCTATCACATGATCGAAACCGTGGCCCAGGTACAGTCAACTGTACTGGTTACCGGAGAGTCCGGGACCGGAAAGGAGCTCGTCGCCCGAGCCATCCACGATCTTGGACCACGAGCTGAGCGTCCCTTCGTTTCTGTCAACTGCGGTGCCTTCACCGAAACACTACTGGAATCAGAACTCTTTGGTTACGTGAAAGGGTCGTTCACAGGAGCGAACTCGAACCGCAAGGGGTTATTTGAAGCAGCCAACAGCGGCACTATTTTCCTGGATGAGATTGGCGAGATGTCCCCGGCGATGCAGGTAAAACTTTTGCGTGTCCTCCAGGAACGCAAGCTGCGCCCGGTAGGTGCTACCGAAGAGACCGTAGTAGACACAAGGGTGATCGCTGCGACTAATCGCGACCTCGCTAGCATGGTTAAGGACGGTTCGTTTCGTGAGGACCTGTTCTACCGAATCTCAGTTATACCAATTGAGCTTCCGGCCCTACGCGAACGGCTGGAAGACGTGGCGGAATTGGCTGAGCACTTTGCGAAAAGGTTTTGCTCTCAATCCGGCCGGACCCTCAGCATTAGCGAGAAGACTATGCGGCTTCTGGAAAACTATTCCTGGCCCGGCAACGTTCGCGAGCTCGAGCATACGATTGAACGAGCGGTGGCCCTGGAAACTAATGATTCGATCCAACCTGAGACCCTTCCTGAAAAAATCACGAGCTTTAATCCGCACCGCATTGCCAGTTCATTCGATTTTCCGGACGAAGGTTTTAACCTCACGGCCCATCTCGATCAACTGGAGAAGACCTACCTGCTGGAAGCCCTCCAACGGTCCGGCGGCAATCAAACCAACGCCGCTGAACTGCTACGCCTCTCTGTTCGTTCGCTCAGGCATTTGCTCGACAAGCATGGCGTCCGAGGCCTGACCGCACAGATGCGGGATGAACGTCGCAGCGCCGATTCAACCCCTCGCCGCCGCGCCTCCGATCCCGAGCCTCGGCGCAGAGATGAGGACGGAGCTGAATTTGCCGCCGGGGCCTCAGGCGAGAAATAGCCTCCCCAGAGCTGGCGACCAGCACACTGGCCGGACTTCCCAAGCTCCAAATCCCGCTCATCTGAGCGCCTCCAGTGATCTGAAAGAGCCCCTCGATAACCGTTCGGGTACCGCTTTCGACTCCCAACTTCGTCATTTGCCGAAAACCGTCATTTGCCGCCTGCCGGAATTTGTCAGTAATAAGCGGACCACCTGTTAGAGACTGGCGACCCAACCATTTTCCCCTGTATTTACAAGCATTTTTGCTACTAGGCCCAGTGGCACGGCCCTTGTTAAAGAGTCTACCGACAACTTCGCGCTCTGCGCGGCAAACATCGTTATAGACGAAGGCCGTTGGCGCGAGAAACATTAACCACTTCTCTAAGGAGCACGAATAAGAAATGAATACGAAACGCCAACAGGGCTTCTCACTAATCGAACTTTTGATCGTTGTGGCGATCATCGGCATCATTGCCGCCATCGCCATCCCGAATCTTTTGGCTTCGAAGCGCGCTGCCAATGAAGGTTCAGCACAGGCTTCGCTTCGCACACTGACTGGCGCAGAGGCCACTTACGCAGCCACCATCGGCGCTGGCGCGTATGGCGACCTGGGCGACCTTATGGGTCAGGCTCTGATCGACACCGTCCTTGGCGGCGGGGCGAAGAGCGGCTACAACTACGCTGCAGCACCATCCGGCGACCCAACCGATCCAGCCGATCCTCCGGCATATGTCACTGGCGCAGCGCCCCAGGTCGACACAGGCGTAACCGCCACTGGCACACGGGAATTCAGCTCCGACGCCACCGGTGTTATCTATGCTCAGGGAGCCACCGGCACCACCCCGCCCTCGGCCACCGCTGGTACCCCCATCGGCAACTAATCTCACTCCACAACTCAACCCTCAAACCTCAAGCACAGCGCCGTACCCCAGGGTCTGCGCTGTGCTTGAACTTTATAAGCAAGTTTTTTTCAACGAAGTGCAATGCAGTCATGCAAACCGAACTTACATTTCAGCGGACGATAATCGAAGCCTTCCGCAAAGGGGCTGTTCGGGCAAACCCCAATGCTCTAACGGGAACGCCGGACAGAGCATCTTCAAGGCTTTCGCTTGTCAACACCGTTGCCGGACTGGCCGGGCTCTGCTACCGCCACCCGCTCTTCATCATCGGAGCTTTATGGCCACTGGTAATTCTGACCCCGCACTTCCCAGGAATTCCAAGACCGTCGATAGGCGGGTTGCCGTGGCGACAAGAGTTGGCAACATCACTTCTGATAACAATCGCCTTGGGCCTTCTTATCAAGCAGCGACAAGGCCGGAAAATAAGCAGTGTCGATCGAAACACGCTACCTGTGATTTTCATGTTTGGAGTTTTCGCTTTCTGGACATTCTCTTCTGCCGCTTGGGCGGCGAACCCTTATGCGGCCATCCATCTCGGTACGCAGTGGATCATTTACTTCGTTTTCTTTTTCCTTATGAGTTCCATCGTTAGAAATCCGAAAATGATGCGTACGTCGCTGATTGCACTCGCCGGAGTGGTCTGGGTGCTGGCTATTGCCTGTGCAATCGAATCCTGGTTTGGCGCACCTCTTACCGATGGAAATCTGCGCAGTGATCTGAAACCAATACTGCGAGGCTCAGGCGGGTTCGGAGAAATAATGGCTACGGCG
>DASSCG010000316.1:0-8327 GCA_035697925.1 Pyrinomonadaceae bacterium | reverse complement strand
ACCTGAGCACGGCCGAGTCGATCGATGAGAATACCACCGGCCTCGCGAGCTATTTGAACTGCAAAATTAAGCAAACAAAAGTCTCCGGGCGGGTTACTTTGGCGGTGAAAGACGCTGGGCCGCGATTCTCACTATTTCTTTTATCTGCCGATCCCAGTACTTCCAATCATGACTGCCGGGCATTTGCCGGTACTCATGGGGAATCTTCCGCTCCACCAACAAGCCGGCAAAATCTCGATTATTCGCGAACAGAAAGTCCTCCGTGCCGCAGTCCAAATAAAAATAAGGAAGCGATGCTATCCGCTCTGCCGGCATTTCTCGCACCAATTGGAAAATATTGTTAGCACCACGCGTGGGAGAGTTCGCCGGCCCATACGTCTTCATCACCGAATCTTTGATAAATGCGGGGCCTGGTAATTCCTTTTCAGTCCAAGCAGCCACATCCAACGCGCCACTCATTGATGCCACAAAGGCAAACATCTCCGGATATTTCAAGCCGAACTTAAATGAACCGTAACCTCCCATGGAGAGACCAGCAACGGCACGACCGCTTCGCTCCTGGCTGACACGAAAGCGTTTTTCAACGTCAGGGATAAGCTCACGCACAATATACGACTCATATTTGTCGTTAGGGATCGTGGCGCTATCCGTGTACCAGCCATTACCGCCCTCAACCATTACAATAAAGAGGTCATACTGCGTGGCATACAGCGCGATACCAGTGCGATCGATCCAGTTTGAGCTCTGGCCCGTGAGGCCATGAAGGAGGTACAGAACAGGAAAGCGTTTTTCCTGTTTGCCTTCTCGCTGATACTCGACCGGATAAAGAATGCGATAGTTTATCGGTCGAGCTAGAAGCGCGCTCTTTAACTCGATCTGCGCAGCCGGAGGATCTCGTTGCGCATAAACCCCGACGGGCAGGAATAAAACGAAGAAAAGCAGGAGCAGACGAAAGTTTCTAATCATCTTATCAATCGGCAATTGGCAATCCTACTCAGTCAGCATCGGTATCTTAATTCCCTTGTCATGCGCAGTCGTGGCAGCTTGCTCGTATCCGGCATCGACATGGCGAGCAACCCCGATTCCTGGATCGTTTGTAAGTACTCGATTTAAGCGCCTGGCCGCATCATCAGTACCATCGGCAACCGATACCTGACCCGCATGCAGTGAATAACCGATGCCGACGCCGCCACCATGATGAAATGATACCCAACTAGCGCCACTGGCTGTGTTTAGTAAGGCATTAAGAATGGGCCAATCGGCGACCGCATCTGACCCGTCTCTCATCCCCTCAGTCTCGCGAAATGGAGAAGCCACTGAACCGGTGTCGAGATGATCGCGGCCGATCGCAACTGGCGCCTTGAGATCGCCGCGTCGGACCATCTCGTTGATGGCATCGCCCATCTCTGCTCGCTCCCCGTAACCGAGCCAACATATGCGCGCCGGCAATCCTTGAAACTGCACCTTGTCGCGAGCGAGTCGCAACCAGCGATTCAGAGTCGCGTCGTCGGGAAACAGTTCCAGTGCTAGATCATCTGTTTTCTTAATGTCATCCTGGTCGCCCGAGAGTGCCACCCAGCGAAAAGGACCTTTGCCCTCACAAAAAAGCGGCCTGATGTACTCGGGCACAAATCCTGGAATCTCAAAAGCGTCTTCACATCCAGCATCAAGTGCCTGCTTGCGTATGTTGTTGCCGTAATCAAAAGCAATTGTGCCCGCACGTTTAAGGGCCAGCATTGCCTCAACGTGAAGGGCCATCGATTGAGTTGATCTACTCACATAACTTCGTGCGTCCCTATGCCGCAGTTCCGCCGCTTCCTCAAGACTTAATCCAGCCGGAACATACCCATTCAAAGGATCGTGTGCGCTGGTTTGATCCGTAACTGCATCAACTCTGACACCCCTGCGAACAAGCTCAGGGAGGACCTCGGCGCAATTACCGACCAGGCCGACTGATACGGCGCGCGACTGCTCTCTTGCGTCTTCGCAGATGTCCAAGGCCTCATCGAGGTCCAGGGTCAGGCGATCACAGTAACCGGTGCGCACACGGCGCTCAATCCGTGCGGGATCGACATCAATGCCGAGGAACACCGCGCCGTTGAGCGTAGCGGCAAGTGGTTGAGCACCTCCCATCCCGCCCATGCCACCGGACACAATCAATTTGCCTGAAAGATCACCGCCGAAATCTCGATCGGCCATGGCGGCGAAGGTTTCGAAAGTACCCTGTACAATTCCCTGAGTGCCGATATAGATCCAGCTACCGGCCGTCATCTGCCCGTACATCATCAAACCCTTACGCTCGAGCTCGTGAAAGTGCTCCCAGTTGGCCCACGCGCCGACGAGGTTCGAGTTAGCGATCAGAACTCGAGGGGCGTATTCGTGCGTGCGAAACACGCCCACAGGCTTTCCCGATTGCACGAGCAATGTCTCATCGTTTTCCAACTGCTGTAGCTGTCGAACGATGGCTTCGAATGCCGGCCAATTGCGCGCAGCCTTGCCGGCCCCGCCATAGACAATTAAGTCATCCGGTTTCTCAGCAACATCGGGATCGAGGTTGTTCATCAGGCATCGCATGGCTGCCTCCTGATGCCAACCTTTGCAATTAAGCCTGTTACCTCGTGCAGCCCTGATTGTTTTCGAAGACATAGATAGATTCAATCGAAGGCGCGGTCCTAGTCCGGGTTCCAAGTTTTGCGGAATCTACTCCACCAACCACTGCTCTCTGCGTTCTTTGCCAACTGCCCTAACTCACCACAATCGAGCCAGACACCGCCGCACTTATCGCAAGTATCAATGGCGACGCCCTCAAATTGGGATTCCTCCAGTTTCCCATCGCATCTTGGACACTTCATCGAAGAATTTCCGGATGCCTTGGCTTGTTCTGAAACCGCCATCTTAGACCGCAACTTCTCAATCAGCTCTTGGTTTTTGCGGTGAAAATACTCCTCTTCCAATCCCTTTGCACGATCACTAAAGTCTGCCATGTTGTTTCTCCCTTCGTTTAAATAACAAACTAAGACTACTAGAATTCGATGCGATCAATGAAATGCCCAGATCCACTAAGGACATTTCGTTTTCGTTCGTTTGATTTCGGGGACTACTTTAGTTCAGCAACTGACATCACTCGAGGAATACCAGATATCTACAACAGCGAATCAAACTTGCCGTCACCGAGAGCTTTCACCACTCTTTCGATATCGTTGGACATCGAGCGATCGTCAACCAGACGAGGGACCAGCCCACGCACTATTTCCTGTGCTCGTTTGACTCCTCGCCCGGGCATGAGAGGGGCGCGATACTCAAGTGCCTCTGCTGCGGTAATCAACTCGATGGCCGTTATCAGCTCGGCGTTTTCTACAATTGAACGCAGCTTCGTAGCAGCTGTCATGCCCATCGATACATGATCCTCTTTCCCGCCATCTGTCGGCACATTATCTACGCTTGCGGGATGCGCAAGCACTTTTGCCTCGCATAAGAGAGCAACTGCAGTGACTTGCAGCATCATGAATCCTGACGCAAGGCCCGGATTCGAAGTTAAGAATGGCGGCAAACCTTCGTTGGAGTCTGGATTTACGAGCCGATCAATGCGTCGTTCGCTAATACTCATCAAGTCAGTTATAGCAATCGCGGCATAGTCAAAAGCGAGGGCCAGTGGTGCGCCATGAAAATTACCGCCTGACAACACCTCTCCGGTATCTGCAAAAACGAGGGGATTATCAGTGGCGCTGCCGGTTTCAATTTCAACAATGTCCCGAACGTGTTCAAGGGCACCTCGCACCGCACCATGGACCTGGGGTATACAGCGCAAGCTGTACGCATCCTGAACTCGGGGATCATTCTCCAAATGCGATTCGCGAATCTCACTGTCGCGCAGTAACTCACGCAAATGCGCCGCAACATCGCTCTGACTCCGATGCGGCCGCGCTTTATGAATACGTTCATCGAAGGCCACTGGTGTCCCGCGCAAGGCTTCAACTGTCATTGCGCCTGCAACATCCGCGATGCGCGCCAGTTTCTCAGCGCGATACAAGGCGAGTCCTCCCACTCCGGCCATCGCCTGCGTTCCGTTCAAGAGGGCGAGCCCCTCCTTGACCTGTAGCTCCATCGGCTTCAAACCTGCGTGCCGAAAAGCCTCCGCTGCAGGTAAGCGTTTACCTTGATAGAACGCCTCTCCCTCTCCAATAACGGTCAACGCCAAATGAGAAAGCGGCGCCAGGTCGCCGCTTGCTCCTACCGAACCCTTTTCCGGGATGACCGGCGTGACGCCGTGCTCGAGCATTGCAATGAGCGCTTCGATCAGCAGCGGGCGCGCGCCGCTATAACCACATGCAAGCACATTCGCACGCAGCAAAAGGATCGCTCTCGACTCTGCCTCTGAGAGACTCGGACCGACGCCACAGGCATGACTGCGTACCAGGTTGAGCTGTAGTGCACGTAAAGCGTTAGGCTCTATTCGGACATCGGAAAGTTTTCCGAATCCGGTATTCACACCGTAGACCGTTCGTCCTTCTGCTACGATCTCCTCGACAACCCGACGTGATTCGGCCGCCCGCACTCGCGCCTCGTCCGCGAGAGAAACTCGTTCTCGACCTTTGGCGACTTCCGCGACTTGTTGTAGGGACAGTCTTTGCCCGTTCAGTTCAAGCATGAAGGTGTGCTGAAGCGTAAGGAGTATGTGAAACGGCTCTGCGAAATCACACGTAGGCACTCAAACTAAGGCTAACTTTTCGCGCAGTTTCGGGTAATTTCGTTGAAGCTGCTCTGTTGCTTACGCTCCCCTTAGCCTCTCGTCAATGTTTCTTCTGGAATGTCTTTATCGGAAGTCTCGCTCAGGTCAATCTTTCTTCGGTCCCTATCAGGAGTTTCCGTGATATCAATTTTTTTGAATTCGCCCGTCATCGTGCCGCTCCGAACGCGTTGTCGCGCTCGCTTAGCCCTCAAGGTCGT
Organism: Pyrinomonadaceae bacterium; assembly: GCA_035697925.1. GTDB lineage: Bacteria > Acidobacteriota > Blastocatellia > Pyrinomonadales > Pyrinomonadaceae > PSRF01. The sequence goes on along the minus strand of DASSCG010000316.1, from coordinate 3,380 downwards.
GCGCCCAGTGCCCGTTGCAGCGCGGGTCCATCGCTTCATAGTTACGATTGGACGCAAAGTGAATTGGTGTTGAGGTAATACCTCGCCCGTTGCCTCCCGCAGGCGCACCGTACCGATAGCAAAGATGGCTATTGCCGCATTGAAGATCACTCCGATCACGAACACTATCCAACCCGGCACAATCCCCACCGTGGCGCGGTCGATAAAAGCGTTGAAGTCCCGGGCCGGGAGCGGGTGCAGATAGACCTTAAGGTTCCAGCTCAGAGCCAGAAGCGCAAAAATCCACAGGTAGTTGCGGCGCAGTCTTCGCCCGACGGCTTCCCATTCACTGATCGTGAAGTGGGGAGTGATCAGATCCGACGCGAGATGCTGGGCCCATGACTCATCAGACGGAACGCTATCGGGAGCCAACAGCTGTGCAAAGTATCCTGTTTCTAAAACCCGCACACGGCTCGACCAGATTTCGTAGTAGCGATAACGCCGCGCTTCCATCAACAAGAAAATGGCTACCAGGATCGAGTTGATCGGAATTACAAAGTGAGGGTTGCTCGGCGAACTAAAAACGAATGAAAGCGTCGCACCCGCTGTTAGTACTGCCCAATTGGTGGTCGTATCAAGCCGGTTCCGCCAGGTGTTCGAACGCTGCACCTCACCGCGATAGAAATGAATCATCGCGGTGTTGAATTCACTCGGAACCATCCGGCGCATCATGTTTCCAGGCGTTTGAGCAGCTCGTTCCGCAGCTGGTGGCTCCGGGGGAGCCGCCGGCCGCAAGCGACCTGAGACCCGTTCTGATAATAACGGGCCGCTACCTCTTTGATGTGCTTCCATGGTCATAGACTGGACTCGGAAGGAGCGCGGCGGGAAGAGCGGCGTCCGGACTCCGGGTAGTCATAATAGCACGCGCTAGAGAGTCGTCTGTAACTAACTTACGTCATTTACGACGACTTTGGGACGCGAAATTGTTGAAAAATGCCCTGCTTGACAGCCTTTGAGTGTGACACCTATAGTTCAAACTCCGCTGTTTGATTGAAAGACTTCCATCATGACTGCCGCCACGAACACAGATCGGGATGCGCACTGGATGCGCCTGGCGATCGAGGCAGCTCAGGATGCTGAGGCGCGTGGGGAAATCCCAGTCGGCACTTGTGTTGTTCGTGATGACACATTACTGGCGGTAGCTGGAAATCGAACGCGCACCGACATCGATCCGACCGCTCACGCGGAAATGATTGCGTTGCGCGAAGCCGCGATCAAGATCGGCAATTACCGGCTGCTGGACGTGGTGGTGTATTCCACCATCGAACCCTGCGCCATGTGTGCGGGGGCTCTGGTCCAAGCAAGAATCCGGCGTTTGGTGTACGGCGCGCCGGATGAACGAGCTGGAGCGGTGGAATCGCGATTTCGTATCTGCGACACCGATTTCTTAAATCATAGGATTGCCGTGACTGCTGGAGTTCTGGAAAACGACTGCCGCAGACTGATGCAGCAGTTTTTTCGCGCGCGTCGGGAAGATTCCAGGGTAAGGGCGGAAGGGTAGAAGAGGCGGGACAGGCAGGGAGGGTCAAGTGGTCTTTTCTCCGTGTCTCCCCGTTTTGGCCTAAGGAGAGGTCGCATAGTGGCTTAGTGCACCGGTCTCGAAAACCGGAGTGGGGGAAACTCCACCGTGGGTTCAAATCCCACCCTCTCCGCCAGAAACATTGCCAATTGCCAATTGAAGAATTCCCGAACCCTAATGTTCAAGGGCTGATAAATCGGCAATTGGAACTTGGCAATCGGCAATATGGTTGGGAGAGGTGCAAGAGTGGTTGAATTGGCAGCACTGGAAATGCTGTGAGCGGGAAACCGTTCCGTGGGTTCGAATCCCACCCTCTCCGCCAGACATTTAAGATTGCCAATTGCCACATCTAGTTTCTTGATGCGCGTTGATTGGCTCATTAACTGGCAATTGGAGTAGCAACGGGCAATTGGGGGCGCTATGGATGACAACAAACTAGCGGCTGACGAAGCACGACGCTCCGTACAGCATGAATCTGTAAAGGCCCAAGTTGAAGGGGATGTGAACGCGGAGATAGCCCAGGAGGCTAGCAAGGCTCCGCCGCCTGGCGAGGCGCGCAAAATTGAAAATGTCGCCGGCCAGTTTCGCTCCAAAGCGGTGGACGAAGTTGTTGACACCGAGCGAGAGGTAGAACGGGGGAGAGGTGCCGCCCGAGTCTCACAGGTGATCGATTACATTTTCTATGTCATCTACGCTCTGTTGGGGATGAGGTTTCTGCTAGCCTTATTGGCAGCTCGCAGCAGCGCTGGCTTTGTGAAGTTTATAGTAGCCGTCACTAATCCGTTCTACGCTCCGTTCAGAGGCATCGTGGAGGCCCCGAGCACCGAAGATGGACATACACTGATGCTGCCGATTGTGGTGGCGATAATTGCTTATGTACTGTTGCATCTGGCAATTAATGGAATACTCAGGATGTTGGCCCATCGGAAGACGGAAATTTAGGAGATTGCCGGTTGCTAATTGCTGATTGCCAATTGGAGTTAATTGAAGTTGAACTAAGAATTTGAATTGTTAGTTAGAGCCTAAGAAGTAGAGCACCGGCTTGAACCATTCCAATCGGCAAATTGGGAATCGGCAATGATTTGACTTATCAGATCCCGGGCTCCGCACAACGCTTGCTTTGTGAACCCCGCCAGGCCGGGAACGGAGCAACGGTAGCAAACGCGGCGTGTGTTGCGGGTAAGTCCGGGGTCTGGCCAATATCGCGGTGATGAGTACTGAGTTTTGAGTACTGACTACTCATCGCTCAGTACTCAGCACTCATCACTTTTCTTAGTACTCATCACTTATCATTCTCATGACCTATCAAGTAATAGCTCGCAAATGGCGCCCACAGAGCTTTGAAGAAGTGACGGGTCAAGAGCCCATCACTCGCACATTACGCAACGCAATCGAACACGATCGGCTGCATCACGCTTATTTGTTTTCCGGGGCTCGCGGAGTCGGCAAAACCACTACGGCGCGTCTGCTCGCAAAAGCTCTCAATTGCCACAAGTCTCCTCGACCCACTCACACTCCTTGTCGTGCGGATGATCCACATGCCTGTGCCTCTTGCAGGGAAATCACTGAAAGCCGTTCGATTGACGTGCAGGAAATTGACGCGGCCTCGCACACCGGCGTCGATAATGTTCGGGAATCAATTATTGGAAGCGTTGGAATCGCGCCCGCGAGAGACCGCTATAAAGTTTTCATCATTGACGAAGTTCATATGCTTTCAACCGCCGCTTTCAATGCGCTGTTGAAGACAATCGAAGAGCCTCCGCCGCGTGTCGTCTTTATTATGGCAACCACGGAACGCCACAAGGTTCCGGAAACGATCCTC
>DASSCG010000315.1:0-7933 GCA_035697925.1 Pyrinomonadaceae bacterium | reverse complement strand
CGAACCCCGAATGCCAAAGGTTCACAGTTGTCGAAACAGCGGGGGAATGTCTCAAAGGCTTTGGATCAATGCCTGTTCAAGCCGATTATGCGGGCAAAGTGGCGCCGTTGATGTTTACCGGCATTCAGATATTGGAGCCTCGCATCTTCGACTACATCCCGCGTGGCGTTTTCTCACATACCACCACTGATGTGTATCCTCACGCAATCGCTAAGGGTGAGCGCATATCAACTCACGTCGCAACAGGGAAGTGGTATGAATTATCAACCTTGCAGCGCTACCTGGATATCAGCCTCTCCATGCTGGCGGAACAGCAGCAAGACCTCACACTGGGTGCCGGATGCGTGATTTCAAAGGGCGCCGTGGTAACACAATCGGTACTCTGGGATGACGTAATCATCGGATCTGAAGCCCGCGTTCATCGCGCGGTACTGGGCGACGGTGTGCGAATTCCCGCCGGAGAACAAATTGAGGAAGCAGTAGTTGTGAGGAACTCGCTGGTGCACGGGAAGGATGCACCTCCGAAGGCACTCAAAGGAGTGGTCAGAGGGGATAACTTTGTCGTGCCTTTGAGCCAGTGATACAATCCGCTCTACACTTCTCAAGCTGGGCGGGAACAAGTATTCTGTCTCGCTTATTTTTGAGAATGGCCCGAACCCGGATCCCCTTCAACAGATGACGTCAGCAAAACAGGTGGCTAACAGCGCTTTCGAACACTCACCCGCTGACCGGCTTTTGGAATTTCTGAGAGCCCAGAAAATCAAAGACACTGAAATTGTCGCGCTTACCCCAGATGCTTCAACACGCAATTACTTTCGCATTCCATGGACTAAGGGTAAGGCCATAGCGGCCGTCTACCCTGAGCCATTTGATCCCCAATTTCACCCCTATCTAGACATAACAAATCTTTTTCTCGAGAGTGACATCCCGGTTCCAGAGATCTATCAGGTCGATGGCGGGAGCGGAATTATTGTGCAGGAAGATTTGGGCGATCAGCAGTTGTGCCAGGTTTACCAGGTTGCATCACCGGAGGAGTGTGAGGATTACAAAGAACGCGCAATTGGCATCATCGCGCGGATACAGAAGGCCACCGACAGGGCGCACGAGTTGAATTCAATCTCCAGCCGTCTCGCCTTTGATGAAGCCAAGCTCTCATGGGAACTCGACTTTTTTGTTGAGCATTATTTTCAGAGCCTGCGCAAGGAAACCTTGCGCCATGCCGAAGCTGCTGAACTAAAAGCCGAACTGAATGATATCGCGGCTGAACTCTCCGCCGCTCCAAGGGTCCTGTGTCATCGAGATTTTCATACTGCAAACCTGATGCTCGACAGCAGGGACAGAGTACGAGTAGTTGATCATCAGGATGCACGTATGGGTCCAGCAAGCTACGACTTGGTTTCATTGTTGTTGGATCGCCAACCGATCCCACCTTCGCTTGCAGAATTACGTGCACATCGACTGCACCTTTTGGAGGAAAGGCGTCTTCAAGGCCTAGAGCCGCTCGATCCGGACGACTTCGCCTTAGAGTTTCGTCTCATGACAATTCAACGCGGATTAAAAGCTGTGGGCACGTTCTCCTATCAAACAGCCGTAAACGGGCGAGGCAAATTTTACGAGCATTTTATTGAGCCGACTTTTGTGATCGTGTTGCAGGCAGCGGAATGGCTGGAACGATTTCCTACCCTCCAAAGAATGATTACAGAACGACTTAATCACACTAACCAGGACCAAATATTAACCGATGGCCACTGAACCAAAATCATTGCAAGTAGTTCAAGCTGGACAGACTTATATTTCCGAACTCTCTAAGCATGTGGGTGAAGAAGTAGTGCTCAAGGGCTGGCTGTATAACCTGCGTTCGAGCGGAAAGATTGTATTTCCACAATTGCGCGATGGCACTGGAATCGTCCAGGGAGTGGCGTTGAAGAACGCAGTCTCCAATGAGGTGTGGGAAGCATTAAAGGGTTTGGGGCAAGAGTCCTCCGTGATTCTGCGTGGGACGGTGCGTGCCGATGAACGAGCTCCGGGCGGTTATGAAATCGACATCGTCGATGCTCAGGTCCTGCAGCAGGTGCACGACTATCCGATCACTCCGAAAGAGCACGGCACCGAGTTCCTGATGGACCAGAGGCACCTTTGGCTTCGTTCGCGACGTCAGCATGCCGTTTTGAAAGTGCGCCATACCGTTGTTCAGGCTGTCCGCAACTTCTTCGATAACGACGGTTTTACTCTCGCCGATTCGCCCATCCTTACGCCAGCCGCCTGTGAAGGAACCACCACGCTTTTCGAAGTTGATTACTTTGAAGGCGAAAAAGCCTACTTGACGCAGTCGGGCCAACTCTATAACGAGGCGACAGCTGCAGCGTTTGGGAAAGCATATTGCTTCGGCCCAACGTTTCGAGCCGAGAAATCGAAGACACGCAGGCATCTCACCGAGTTTTGGATGGTTGAGCCTGAGATGGCCTATGCGACTCTCGAAGATGTGATGAGGCTTGCGGAAAGAATGCTTGCATACGTCGCCGAGCGTGTCCTGCAAGACCGGGGCGAGGAATTAAAAGTTCTGGAGCGCGATACTTCAAAACTGGAATCTATTGTCGCGCCATTTCCTCGATTGCATTACGACGAAGCGGTTAAGATCCTTGAGCAAGGACATGCCGACGGCGTCCTCGAAAATCGCTTTGAGTGGGGCGGGGATTTTGGCGCCCCCGATGAGAGTTACATCTCGAGCAAGTTTGATAGGCCTGTAATGGTCCATCACTACCCTGCAGCCGTTAAGGCGTTTTATATGGCACGCGATCCCGAGCGGGCGGAGTTAGCGCTGGGCGTAGACGTATTGGCTCCGGAAGGCTATGGAGAAGTGATTGGTGGCGGCGAGCGTGCAACATCCCTCGAGTTTCTTAAAGAACAGATCGCAGTGCATGAATTACCTCAGGAGGCATTCGAGTGGTACCTGGACCTGCGTCGTTATGGCAGCGTTCCGCATGCCGGCTTTGGTATGGGCATTGAACGATGTACGGCCTGGATGTGCGGCATAGAACATATTCGGGAAACAATTCCTTTCCCACGGATGCTCTACCGTATCCGACCGTAGTCGCAGTCCAACGTAAAACAGATGAACGAATCCCTTCGTTTGGAATTCAATGAGTGGGCCCGAGCTGGTAAGGGCGCCAGCATGGAACAAGGCCACCGCCCAGTCGGCGAGCAGGCGATTCAGCGTATGCAGATTCCAGTCAACGCAATGGTCCTGGATGTGGGGTGTGGGTCCGGTTGGGCTACGAGATTAATGGGCGAGAGCGCCCCGCAAGGTCATGTGGTTGGCATTGATGTTTCTGACGAAATGGTTCGAGTGGCCCGACAAGAGTCTTCTGACCAATCGAATGTGAAATTCCAGGTGGCCAGCGCTGAGGACCTTCCCTTCGAAGACGGCAAGTTTACTCATGCCTTTTCGATGGAGTCGCTTTATTACTACGTTGATATCCCAAAAGCATTGAAAGAAATTAAGAGGGTATTAAAACCCGGTGGGCTCTTTGTAGCGGTAATCGATCTCTATCAAGAAAATGCGCCTACGCATCACTGGATCAGTTTTCTGAAGGTGCCAGTTCAACTGCTGAGCTCCTCAAAGTATCGAAGCATGCTGGAGGACGCTGGTTTCGTAAACGTGCGGGACCAGCGATTGATCGATCCAACACCAGTCCCCGATAACTACAGCGGGACGACCTTTAAGACACGAGACGACTTTGTACAGTATCGACGGAATGGTTCATTGATGCTGAGTGCACATGTATCCCAATAATCCGATAGATTCCAGAGTTAAGAGTGAACGTCCCGAACGAATCGTGACCATCTTTGGCGGATCTAAGTGTTTCTATCCGGATCCTGAATACGTGCAGGCTCAACGTGTCGGTGAGATGCTTGCCAATGAAGGCTTCACTATCTGTACCGGCGGCTACCTGGGAGTGATGGAAGCTGCCAGTCGCGGTGCTCATGAAGTTGGAGGACGCGTGCTGGGTATCGTGATGAATCAATTCAAGAGTGAACCCAATCGTTACCTAACGGACAAGGTTGCCACTCCCCACTTTTATGAACGGTTGCAGCAATTGATTACTCGCTCAGTCGGATTCGTCGCGATTCGCGGAGGGATGGGTACCGTAACCGAGTTATCACTGGTTTGGAACAAGATTCAGACGCGTGTTATTGGGCCTCGTCCGCTGGTGTTGTTGGGTGAATGTTGGCCTCCTATCGTTAAGGCGTGGCGAGAGTACCTGGCAGTCAGCGAGGCCGATATCGCTGTGCTGGATTTTGCGAATACCGCCGAAGAAGCAGTCGCGATCATCAAAGAAAAATCGAGAGGGGTAATTTTATGAATTGTCCCAAGTGCGGACACCAAATGCCGGAGGGTTCCACTTTTTGTGGCGCTTGTGGCAATCGTCTGGGCGCCGGTGGGGTGGCTCCTGCTCCATACTCAACCCCCGGACAAGGCCAGACTCAAGGGATTCATATTGACGAAGATTCTCGTGGTCAGGGTCGTGGCTATAATTACGAAGTACTACATCAGCCCTCTTTCTCGCTCGCGGTAATCAAACTTCAGGCTGAGCAATCTATCCAGGCGGAAGCCGGGGCAATGGTTTCGATGTCAGCGAACGTGGAACTGCAATCACAAATGAAGGGCGGACTCTTCGGCGCTATCAAGCGAGCCGCTGGAGGTGAGTCCGCATTCGTTTCCACTTTCACCTCTCGAGGTGGTCCGGGTGAAGTGACATTTGCTCCCGGCGCACCGGGGGATATAGCCGCAATCGAATTGAGCAATCAGTCGTTCTTTGTTCAGTCGACTTCCTACCTGGCTGGTGATGCAAGCCTGACGGTAGATACAAAGTGGGGCGGAGCGAAGTCATTTTTCGGAGGCGAGGGGTTATTCGTCTTGCTGGTCCACGGGCAGGGCCTACTTCTGGTTTCATCCTTCGGCGCAATTCACCGTAGGCGTTTGCAAGCAGGAGAGCGATACGTCGTCGATACCGGCCACTTGGTAGCGTGGGAGGGAACAACACAATACACCCTACGCAAGGCGGCATCAGGGTTCTTCCGCAGCATGATGAGCGGCGAGGGAATCGTTGCGGAGTTTACGGGGCCAGGGGAGCTACTCATTCAGACTCGTAACCTTGCGGCGCTGGCAGGATTGTTGAAACCGTTCTTTCCTTCGCAGTCAGGTGGATCCGGGTTCAGCATTGGCAGTTAAAGTTATAGATTAAGTATGAGCGAGTCGATCACCGAAACTTCAACGGCGCACATAGCGACGGTGGCAGATCCAAGTCGCACTGTACGTATTCTCGGCGTTCCGATGGCCTATGGCGCCAGCATGGCCGGAGTGGACATGGGACCCGCGGCTCTGAGGGTCGCGCGCCTTCACGAGCGAATTGTGGAGCTTGGTTACGAAGTCCAGGATTCTGGTGACCTCCGTGTTGAGCGACCGAAGTCGCGTCCGAAAGCTGATGTCAAACTAAAATACCTGTCTGAAATCAGCGCTGCCTGCGAGCAGTTAGCCGGCGAAGTTCATAAGGCCCTGGTTTCCGGGGAACTGCCGATCACCCTTGGGGGAGATCATTCGATAGCAATTGGTTCAATTGCTGGGGCAGCTTTATTCTGCCGCGAGCGAACCGAATCCATGGGGCTGATCTGGTTTGACGCTCACGCTGATATGAACACTCCGGAGACCACACCATCCGGGAACATTCATGGGATGCCCTTATCGGCGCTGTTGGGTTTTGGCGCGCCGGCTCTAACAAACGTTGCGGGCTTTGCTCCCAAACTTGATCCCGCCTACTGTGCGCATGTCGGAGCTCGCGACATTGATCGCGGTGAGCGCGAGCTAATTCGGAAACTTGGGATGCGCTTTTTTACCATGCGCGAGATTGATGAGCGGGGAATGAGTGCGTGTATGGACGAGGCAATCGCAATTGCGTCGAGAGCTTCCGCCGGATACGCAGTCACGTTTGATGTGGACGCACTCGATCCCGGCGACGCACCCGGTTCTGGTACTCTCGTGCGTGGCGGACTCACCTACCGCGAGTCGCACCTTGCTATGGAGAAAATCGCCGAGGCCGGTGGAATGCTTTCATTAGAGGTCGTGGAGATAAATACGGCGCTCGATGTTAATAACAGGACGGCCGAGCTGGGTGTGGAAATGATTCTTTCGGCGCTAGGTAAAACTATTCTCTAAGTAACGGAGCAAGCACTTGCCAAAAAAACTCCGCGTGGGAGTAATCTTCGGTGGCAGATCTGGGGAACACGAGGTTTCGATTCGTTCCGCACGAGCAGTCATAGAATCCATCGATCGAAAAAAATATGATGTCCTTCCCGTAGCCATTAGCAAAGAAGGGAAGTGGCTTCCTCCAGTTGAGGCCGCGAAGTTACTTCCTCCTAGCACTTCATCCGCACTACCTCCAAATTTCGACAACTCGGGAAAAGGTGACGTGGCTATCCTTGGTGACCCGTCGCATCAAGGTCTCATTTCTCTCTCTACCAATCGAGGCCCGATCGCTTCTGAACAATTGGATGTAGTTTTTCCCGTCCTCCATGGACCATTTGGCGAAGATGGTACGGTCCAGGGTCTTCTCGAGATGGCTAACGTTCCCTATGTGGGTTGCGGAGTACTGGCGTCAGCATGCGGTATGGACAAGGTAGCGATGAAGCTATTGTTTCGTCAGGCGGGTCTCCCTGTGGGGGACTATATTTGGTTTCTTCGGTCGCAATGGCAGAGCGACCCAGCAAGTGTGACTCGCAGAGTTATCCGTGAAATCAAGTTTCCGTGCTTTGTTAAGCCCGCAAATCTCGGCTCGTCTGTGGGTGTTTCGAAAGCCACGAATAAAACCGAACTCGCTGAATCAGTTAACCTCGCTGCCCGGTACGATCGAAAAATCATCGTAGAAGCGGCTGTTGATGCGAGGGAAATTGAATGTGCCGTAATCGGTAACGATGATCCTCAAGCTAGCCTGCCGGGTGAGTACGTTGTCTATGACGAAGCAGCGCGCTTTCTTGATTACAACGAAAAGTATTCTGATACAGGGCACGTTAAATTCGTAGTTCCAGCTCCACTGCCAAAGGCAATGATCGGAAAAATTCAACGAATGGCGATTGAGGTCTTTAAATCAGTCGACGGCGCGGGACTCGCGCGAGTGGATTTCTTCCTGACTCGAGACAGTCAGAGATTGCTGGTGAACGAACTAAATACTATGCCTGGCCTCACCGAAGTCTCCGGTTATCCCAAGATGTGGGAAGCATCGGGGATGCCATTCTCGCAGGTCATTGATCGGTTAATTGAACTGGCCTTCGAACGTCACAAAGATAAGTCATTGAACAAGACGAGTCTGTAGTCGAGTCCAGAAAAGATAGGATCCACGAAGTAACTCGAAGAACGCTAAGGAACTCTTAGTGACGATTCGTTATATTCGTGGATTCTCTTTTTGGACGGCTCTTACGGCCTCATCCTTTAGGTGAGCGGTAACCTTTACGAGTGCGGACTATTAGATTGGGCCGCGAGAGTTTTATTTCCAAGCTTCGCCATTTTCCATCTCTCGCGCGGTTCAACGGCCGGTAAGATATTGTGTACTGATGACCCAATTCCCGAGCGATGCTAGTAAACGCATCACGTAATGCTTGCCCGCCGGGAGTCGCCACGAATCTTCCTCCGCTCTTTTCAGCAAAGCCCTTCAGTACCATTGCGCTTTGAATATTGCGGGTACTCGCATCAGTTGCTGACATGTCAACCGCGTAGATGCTGGCGCCGATCGCCATCGCCGCCTCAAGAGCTTTTGAGGGCGACGTCTTGCTGGAAGTATCCATGCCATCGGACAGGATTACTATTGCTTTCCGCGATTCTTCTCGGGCTGTCAGCGCGTTCACTGCTTCGAAAATGGCATCGTAAAGTGTCGTCATTCCT
>DASSCG010000314.1:0-5213 GCA_035697925.1 Pyrinomonadaceae bacterium | reverse complement strand
AACTGTTGTTAACCGTTCGTGTTCGTCAGCTTCCATCACGCTGCGCAGTGGGACAGGTTTGTGCGAATCGTCCACGATGAAGACAGATAACGCTGCCACCAGAAGGCTTGCCCCGCCAATCATCACGACTCTCACTGGATCATCACCAATCACGTTCTTGATAAGCGGTGGCATGACGAACGACATCACTACCTGCGGGATTACGATAAATAGATTGAAGACACCCATGTAGATACCCATACGCATTGGTGGCACCGCAGTCGAGAGAATTACGTAAGGCATGGAGAGGATAGAAGCCCAGGCGACGCCAACGCCGGCCATTGAGAGCCAGAACCCGTACTTGTTGTGTATGAAGTAGACCGAAAGCAGACCGAGCCCGCCGCAAAAAAGCGCGATTGCATGAACCGTCTTCCGGCTAGTTGTCTTTGCCAGCGCCGGCAGTAGGAAGGCTACGGCAAAACAAACAATATTGTAGACGGCAAAGCACAGTCCGCCCCACTCCGTGCCTTCCTTAAATGCCGGCGTGCTGGCATCGGATGTGCCGAATGCCTGCCGCGCGACCGCGAGACCGAAAAACTGCCACATACACGGCAGTGCGAACCAGGTGAAGAACTGGACGACGGCCAGCTGCTTCATCGTCTTGGGCATTTCTTTGATCGAAGAAAAAATCTCGCGAAACCCACCAAGCACTCCGCTACTCTCGCGCTTCATCCGCTCAAACGCAGCCATGTCCTCAGGTGGATACTCTCTCGTGGTCACGACTGTCCACACTACCGCTAGCAGGAATACCACGGCGCCTATCTTGAAAGCGTATTCAGTCGTCACCGGTATACCGCTGGCCAGCACACCCGTCACGCCAATAGCGGTGAGGATGATTGGCAGCGCATTGGCAATCGTCTGCCCGATGCCAATGAAAAAACTCTGCATAACGAAGCCGAGCGTTCGCTGCTCCTCGGGCAACTTGTCGGCCACAAAGGCCCTAAACGGTTCCATCGTGATGTTGATGCTGGCATCCAGAATCCAAAGTAGCCCGGCCGCCATCCAGATTGCGCTGGAGTTAGGCATGAAGAAGAGAGCGATGCTCGCCAGAATTGCGCCCGCAAGAAAGTAGGGACGACGACGACCGAAACTATTCCAAGTCCGATCACTCATTGATCCGACGATGGGCTGCACAATGAGACCCGTTATCGGACCGGCAAGCCAAAGATACGGAAGCGTGCTCTCCTCAGCTTGCAGGTACTTGTAAATCGGGCTCATGTTGGCGATCTGCAAACCCCAGCCAAACTGGATGCCGAGGAAACCGAAGCTCATGTTCCAGATTTGCCAGAAACTTAAACGTGGCTTTTGCATTTGTTAGTTCTCCGCTAATGGGGCAACGTCTCAGTGACGTCAACCTCTTTTGGAGTGCGCCGGCAGAGTGCAGCGGCGACGGCGCTTTGGATCATCGGGGGCCAACTCTCACATTCGAATCTAAAGCCGTGTCGCGATGCGCTTGCCACAGCACTCCCCAAGTAGCCTCGACCAACTCCGACTATCTTGCGTAAATGTTTACATCTTCCAAGACAACATTCCGATCGAGTGACAGCACATACATCAATGTTCTCGCCATATTCGCCACGTGAATAAATCCTGCGCGAGGCTCTTTGCCAGGCTTCGTGTTTTCGACATCGACCAGTCCTGGGCAAAGATTGAAGACGCGTATGTTTGCCCCTGCTTTGCGAACATGATCGCGCAACGCTTCGGCGTAACCCAGCAGGCCAAACTTCGACGCGCAGTATGAAGGCACATCTGCATAACCATGCTTGCCGGCTTGCGACGACACATTCACGATGTCGCCAAAAGCGTTCCTTATCATGTGGGGTAAGACGGCGCGTACAAGTTGCATTACTCCGCGCAGGTTGGTGTCCATCACTTTGTCCCAACCTTCTTCTGAAATCGCTTCGACTGTTTCCGGCACTGCCAGGCCCGAATTATTAATTAGCAAATCAATCGTGCGCCAACGCTTGATAACATCGTTCACCAGGGATTCAATTTGGATAGCCTCACGAATATCACAGGCATGAGCGAATACCCGCTCACTTCCAACTCCGCGATTGATCTCGTCGGCCGCAGCTCGCAAGACGGTTTCCCGCCGCGAAGCGATTACAACCTGAGCACCAGCCGCCGCTAGCGCTTCGCTAAAGGCGCGTCCAATACCGGTACCCCCACCCGTTACCACTGCTACTTGTTGTGAAAGCGGCTTATCAATCATCACAGCTTTCACCTGGGTACAAAGATGGCGGCCGAACGTTCAGATAGCGTGACCTTAAGTTTGCCATCCCCTACGCGAACCGTGCGGATGCCAAGCAACCGATCGTTAAGAAGTGTCCCGTTGGCAAGCCCCAGGCGCGAAACGTCAAACTCGATGGTTGGTGTTTTCTTGTCGTTGTTCATTACCACAATAGCGACCTGGCCAGGTGTCTGTCGCGCATAGACATACTGTTGGCCAGTGGCATAGAGATTTATTAGCTTGCCTCGACGCAAAGGTTCGAGCTCAGCGCGCACATGCGTTAGTTTGCGAATGTGATTGAATATTTCATTCTCTCCACTGGTCCTACCCTCATAGGTAAAAGCGTTGCGTCTGTCGCCTGGAAAGCCCCCGGGAAAATCACCACGAGTGGTAGGCTCGTCGGGCCCAGTCATAGCAATTTCGTCTCCGTAATAAAGCTGAGGCACTCCGCGAGTGGTTAATAAAAAAGTGTTCGCTAGTTTCAAGCCGGCAATCGTGGCGCCAGACTCGCTCATGAAGCGGCCGTCATCATGTCCGCCCAACAATGTCACCAGAATTTCGGAATCGGTGTAGAGGTAGTCCGCAGCCAGTATTTTTGGAATTGCGTCCAGCGGTTTGCCCTCAGCAAATGCGTGACGTATGGGGTAAAAGAGCGGGAAGTCGAGCAGGGAATCGAGTCCTGAATCCACACCGTCGAAGCGAACCCTTCCACCCTGGAAGAATGATGTGTGGACTACGTCTCCGTCCTTAACCTCGCCCACAACTTTGAACCTCGGAAACTCTCGCTTGATTGCGGCCGTCCATTTTTGCCAGAAAGAATTAGGCACGTATTGCCATGTGTCCATTCTGATGCCGTCGAGCCCGGTCGTACCGATCCACCACAAAGTGTTTTGAATCAGATAACGCTCGACCTCTTTGTCGTGTTGGTTGAGGTCCGGCAAAAAATCCAGGAACCAGCCTTCCATGGTTTCGCGTTTCAACTGCTCGACCGGTCGCGGGTCGTGCAACACCCAAGTTTGAAAGACATTCTTGAGGTGACGCGCTTTGGTGCCGTTGTACCAGGTGGACGTTGGCGGATCCTCAACCCATGGATGATAAGGCCCTGTATGATTGACAACTTGGTCTTGAATAATCTTTATGCCCAAACGGTGAGCTGCCGCGACTAGTTGTTGCAACTTCTCCATTGTCCCGAAGTGCTCTTCGACTGCATAAAAATCCTGTGGGTTATAACCGTGAAATCCAGTGCTCGGTTTGCCTTCTTTGTGCTCAATTTGATTGAGGCGGTCGTAGTTGTCGTACCAGGGTGTGAGCCAGAGCGCGGTTACTCCCAGATCCTTCAAGTAGGGTAGGCGATCGATTATTCCCTGCAGGTCCCCACCGTGGTAGTAGAACTTGTTTTCGCGGTCAAAGATTCCGCGCGATTGCGGTGGATCATTGTTTGTGGGATCGCCATCTGAGAAGCGATCGATCATGATGAGATACATCACATCGTCAGGGGCGAATCCTTGAAACGTTCGGTTGCGGTTCAGTGCAGGAAGGATCTCAAACGAGGCCTCTGCAACTCCCCCGGAATTAATAATTCTCAGAATGCGCTTTCCCGGAAGAGCGTTTGGCGCCACAGCCAGATCGACGAAAAGATAACTACCTCTCTCGCTTATTTTTGGGGAGCCGACGACCCTGAGACCTCGTCCCACTGGTTGCACTCGCGCCCCTTTGAGATTTGAACCGCGAATCAAAACGCGAATTGGATTCAACGTGCTCTGTTTCCACCAACTGTGAGGCTCAACCTTGGAAACCGACGGTGAAGCCTGTACGGAACAGAAGACAGCAATAATTAAGGTGGTGGCAAGTAAAAAAAGAAAGGGTCTTGTTCTCAACAAGGATAGCTCCTCGTTATCTCTTTCAAAGACAGTCGTCAAGACGATCCACTAACTCACACGAAATGGCACTAAGTAATTCGTGCTTCTTCGTGTGTTTTCGTGGATCTATTTTTTTCCTGGCCGGCAGTGCTAGTCATCCGTCCGTAAAGCTGCGTCATTTCCCTGAGACGCACAGCAAGATCGGCGGTCAGTGCGCCTTTCCTAAAACGCCAGGACCAGTTGCCCTCAGTGCTATTCGGGAGATTCATGCGCGCTTCCGTCCCCAGGCCCAGCAAATCCTGGAGAGGGACCACTGCTGTGTTTGCTACTGTTGCCAACAACGCGCGAATGAAGTCCCAATGAATTTCCTTGCCCGAAGAGTGCAAATATTTGAGGCAAAAAGTCCGTTCACGATTGATCTGCGCCGCAGTTCTTGTCGATCCTTCCCCAGCTACACTGCTGAACCAACCAACGGTCGTATCGTTGTCGTGTGTCCCAGTGTAAGCCACTACATTTCGTTCGTAGTTGTGTGGCAAATCGTTGTTCTTAACGTCGCCGCCGAAAGCAAACTGGAGAATCCGCATTCCTGGAAAGCCGAAACCGTCTCGCAGGGCAATTACATCGGGCGTGATGACTCCCAGATCTTCGGCAATAATCGGTAGCTGTCCGAGCGCTGCACGAATCGCGTTGAATAGTTCCTTGCCGGGCGCTTTGACCCAGCGCCCGCGCTCCGCTGTCTTGTCGCCGCCCGGGATCTCCCAACAGGCAGCAAAACCACGGAAGTGGTCAACCCTTACGATGTCAACCACATTCAAAGTTGCATGAACGCGTTTGATCCACCACTTAAAACCGTCTTCAAGCATGTGGTCCCAGTTGTACAAGGGATTGCCCCAAAGTTGGCCAGTGGCGCTGAAGTAATCAGGAGGGACGCCGGCTACCACAATTGGATTACCATCTTTGTCCAACTTGAATTGATCCGGGTTGGTCCAAACATCCGCTGAGTCCTGGGCCACGAAGATAGGAATGTCGCCGACAAACTGAATTCCGTGCCCGTTGCAGTATTTCTTCAAAGCAAACCACTGTCT
>DASSCG010000313.1:0-6578 GCA_035697925.1 Pyrinomonadaceae bacterium | reverse complement strand
GCGGCGAGCTTCAACCCAGACGAGCTAAGGCAGACCTGACAATCGTGCCCGGTTACAGGTTTCGGATTGTCGACGCCCTTTTAACCAATTTCCATCTGCCCCGGTCCTCGCTGCTTTTGTTGGTCTGTGCCTTTGCAGGTGGCGATCTTGTCCTGCCGGCTTACCGGCATGCCGTCGAACAGGCCTATCGCTTTTATAGCTACGGAGACTGCATGTTACTGATCTAGTGATTCTGAAAACGATGGGTTAGACTAGGGGCGACTGCTGATAATTCCTAAAATGGCTGTACTCAAAAAAATTCGTACTCGGTGGTGGACGCAACAGTCGGAGTCCGAGAGCTACGCTCGACCTCAAGCGGAGCCCGCCCTGGTTCCGAACTTCGGAATCAGGTACGACGTGCGCCCCCTCACAATTTCGCAACTTGATGAATGCTGGCATCTTGACCAGCGGTGTTTTGTTGACGGCGAAGCGTACAGCCGGGAAACCTTCGAATACCTTTTGACTGCGCCAGAATCTGTTGCTTACCGAGCCGTCACACCTGGAGGCGTCATGGTGGGGTTTGTGATAGGCCTCGTAGAACCTGACCACACTGGGCACGTAACAACAGTCGGGGTAGCACCCGAACATCGGCGGCGCCACCTTGGTAAGCGTCTCATGCTGCAAGTCGAAGAAGGTTTCCGGCGTCGGAACGTGCGACTTGTCAGACTTGAGGTGCGCTCGTTGAACACCGCAGCCCAGAGGGTCTACGAAAACCTCGGTTACTCAGTAACGCAGCGACTGCCAAAATACTATTCAAATGGCGGGGATGGACTGTTGATGCTGAAGTCTTTGGACTAACGGCAGGCTTCTTACCCTTTACGCAGCTCTGTCAGTACCTGCTTGGCAACTGCCTTCAAAGTATCAAAAACACCGGCACCTGTAGAAGCTACTGCTTCAACAACCGGCTCACCTTTGCGCTGCAACTCTGCGGCAAGTTCCGAGGCGGGAATAATGTTGGGCAGGTCTCGCTTATTCAGCTGCAGCACGTAAGGCATTTTCATGAGGTCGTAACCCTGCGCGCGAAGATTCTCTTCCAGATTGTAGAGCGATTCAATATTCGCATCCATGCGTTCTTCTTGAGAGTCGGCCACAAACACCACGCCATCCACGCCTTTAAGAATTAACTTACGAGAAGCGTCGTAGAAAACCTGACCTGGCACTGTGTAAAGGTGGAAACGCGTTTTAAAGCCGCGAACGGTTCCCAGTTCGAGTGGCATGAAATCGAAAAACAGTGTTCGATCGGTCTCTGTTGCAAGGCTGATTAGCTTGCCTCGCGCTTGGGGGGCTGTGGAATCGAAGATGTACTGCAGGTTGGTCGTCTTACCACACAGCCCTGGGCCGTAGTAAACGATCTTGCAGTTAATCTCCCGCGATGCGTAATTGATGAAAGTCATAATCGTTTTTCTCTAGCTGAAGAGACTATCGATGTCTTCGTCCGTAATTCCGGCGAACGGAGAGTCAAGGTTCTCGCTGCTCGCCTCGGCAATCGCGTCAAACATTGTGGCAATCTGGGTTGAGACCTGCCGACTTCGCAGCTTCACAAGTCCAAGACTGGAGCGTTCATCAAAGACGACCATGAGTAGAAGCCGTCCTATTACGCAGATGTGGATGCTCTCTCGCTCTCCCTCATGTGAAAGGGTGGGAAATTCTTTCTCGCCAATGAGCTGAGCCATGCCTCCAGTTGCAGCGACGTTGCCAGCCGCAAGCGAGGCGAGGCTGGTTGTGTCAAGAGTCCCCACTTCTCCTTGCGAAGCGATCTCCTGACCATCCTTATCGACAAGAAAGACCACCTTGGCCGATGAGTCCATCCGCAGTCGAGCCAAGACAGCCTTGATCTGATGGTACTGCTGTTCACGCAACAGGATTGGAGTGTCTGGCATTAATACAACTTTCTTTGGGATAGTATTTGCAAGCCGTGAGGTCGGTGCTGTTTTAAGCCAGGCCTGCTATTGCAAGACATTGATGTCTAAGCGCTTCTCAACAGGGCTCCTTCACGCTTAGACGCCGAAGGTGAGTGACGCCGAAGAGCCTTGGGCACTCTAGCACAGCAAACAATGTCGTTCAAGTGTTATTCTTTGTTGGCCACTAGGCGCATTTGAATGGCAATCCAAGAGCTAATTGCGCCCGCAACTCCCTTTTTTACGTTGATTTACAAGGAGGGCTATGTTAAGCTCGCGCCCGTTCCTGCGGCCCTTCAAAGTGCCGACCGACCTTTCACCTTGAACCTCTGATGAGTAGCCCCGTGACCAAAGGAATGAGACGATCGACATCGCGAACGCCAACGCGCAGGTCGTCACCCAAGTCTTCGATCAAAGGGCGATCAACTGAGGCAAAGTCCGCCAGGCCTAAGGCAAAAAGGGCGACCACAGCAAAAACTGCAAACCGTAAAGTTTCCAAGTCCGCATCCTCCAAATCTGGAGCGACCAAGAACCGCGCCAAGAAGCCTGTCGGGAAGCAAACGTCACCTGCTTCTCAAAAGAAAACCACAAAAACTGCCAAAGGCGCTGCAGCACGGCCAACAGTGAAATCAAAAGCTGCGGTGACTCGGCTTAAGAAGACTGTCGAGCCGGGAGTCAAAAAGACTCAGAAGCTCGCAGCGGTACGTGCACAACGACCCACTGTGGTCGCGCCGCCACCGCGTCGCCCGCCTACCGTTGATGAGTCAGCTGCGCTGCTGGCCTTCGAACGAGCACATCGAGAGTTTACACACGGCCGTTTCGGCGAGGCGCGTAACCAGTTTCGGGCTTTACTGGATAAGTACTCCCAGGTTTCTGAAGTCGCGGCTCGCGCCAGAACATATCTGGCAATCGCTGAAGCCCGTCTTCGGACAGAAAACATGCTTCCCCGCGATGCCGACTCCCTTTACGACCGTGGCGTTATCGAACTCAACCGCGGCGAGTACGTAGCGGCGCAGGAAATGTTTGAGCGTGCCCTGAAGCGAGAACCGGAAGCGGCACATATCCACTATGGGCTCGCGGCAACTCGAGCACGTCTGGGCTCTGTCGATCTGGCGCTGCAGTCCCTGCAACGAGCTTTAGATCTTCAACCGAACCTCCGCGTGCGGGCACAGCACGATCAGGACTTGACTGCACTACGTAATGACCCGGACTTCGACAAGCTTGTCTTTCAACCGCGACCGTAGCGGTTCCCAGCCTCAGACTACCTTCAAATTCAGTGGTAAGTTTGAAAGCCTTCATCTTTTAGGTATGATTCCAGGTCAATCCTTTCCATTATCGTTTTAGAGGGAGAACTAAGGCTTGCACTTTGCGGATAACAATGAGGGTCTGAAGATAGTTGCGATTGGCGGCGGAACAGGCTTGTCAACGCTTCTTGCCGGCTTGAAGCAACGTGTGGGAAAGACTGAGGATGGAGTTTGGATTGAGAACCTGGCAGGGATAGTCACAGTATCCGACGATGGAGGTAGTTCAGGGCGCTTGCGGGATGAATTACAAATGCTTCCGCCAGGTGACATACGCAACTGCATGATCGCCCTTTCGGAAGATTCAACTTTGTTGTCGCGCTTGTTTCGCTACCGGTTCCGGGGCGATGGCTCGTTAGGGGGACATAGTTTCGGTAATCTCTTTCTGGCGGCATTGACGGAAGTGACTGGAGATTTTGTTGAGGCTGTGCGGCTTTCTTCCGAGGTACTGGCCAGCAAAGGTCACATCTATCCAGCTACCATCAATGATGTGCGATTAGTGGCGGAACTGGAGGACGGGACTGTGGTTCGCGGTGAAACTCAGATTAGCGCATCCCGTTCGGCCATAAAGGCGTTGCGGCTGGAGCCTGAACAGTGCCTGCCGCTGCCAGAAGCCTTGGCGGCTATCAGGGCAGCTGACGTGATTACAGTGGGGCCCGGTTCGCTGTATACGAGCATCCTTCCCAACCTCCTTGTTGCCCGGGTAGCCCAGGCAATAGGGGAAGCGCAAGCGACCAAGATTTTCATTTGCAACCTGATGACCCAACCGGGAGAAACCGACGGCTACAGCGCACGCCAGCATCTCGAAGCAGTAAAGAAGTACGCTCCTGAAATTCACTTTGACTTTGTGATTGTCAACAGCCGACCCGTTAGCGAAGAACAACGGAAACGTTACGCCGCTGAAGGCGCAAACCAGATTGGCCTGAACGAGGATGCCATCGACAGTCTTGTGAGCGGCGACACTCGCGTTGTTCGTGCTGAGCTGTTGGCCAAAGGTGAAAAGGCGCGACACGATTCTGATAGCCTGGCCAGTGTGGTCCTGGCTTGCCGTCAACAAGCTATCTCGCAACCCGCTGTCTCCGCCTAATCAGAAAGAACCCCGCTTGAATTCCCAGGAACAACAGAATCCGCTCGATGTGCTAATTCTGGCAGCCGGATTGGGAACTCGTATGAAGTCCCAAAAGGCGAAGGTGCTGCATGAGTTGGGCGGTCAACCTCTGATTGCGCACGTAACCCGCAAAGCTCACGCTTTAGATCACCAAAACATCTATGTGATTGTTGGACACCAGGCCGCCGATGTTGAGGATGCGGTTCGACAGGAACTGGGTCCTAAATCGAGTGAAGCCGTTTTTGTGGTCCAAAAGGATCAAAAAGGTACCGGCGATGCAGTGATGGCTGCTGCGGACGAATTAAAGAATTCAGACTCCACTCTGTTAATCCTGTCGGGGGATGTTCCGTTAGTTCGTGTGGAGACTCTGCAAAAATTCGTCGAGGCTCATCGGGAAAGCGGTGCTCAATGTTCAATCCTAAGCGTTAGGCTGGAGAACCCTACCGGGTACGGACGAATCATTCGTAATGAAAATCAGGGTTTTGCTCGGATCGTCGAACAACGAGATGCTTCAGACGAAGAGAAGCTCATTCGTGAAATCAATTCCGGCATTTATTGCTTCGACTCAAAGCAGCTCTTTGCTGCACTCTCTGAGGTTAAACCCGCCAACCAACAAGGCGAGTATTATTTGACTGACGTACCGGCGATTCTTTCCGCGCGAGGTCAAAAGATCTTTGTTTACCTCCACCCGGACTCACGCGAGGTCTCGGGCGTCAACACGCGAGCTGACCTTGCCGAATTCGAAAACCTGATTCGACGCAGTACTGTTCGAAGTCTGATGCTCGAGGGTGTGACTTTTATCGATCCTTCTCACGTCTATGTTAGTGCCGAGGCGCAAATTGGTCGCGACTGTGTTATCTACCCCAACGTCTCAATTGAGGGAGCCACAGTTGTTGGTGAAGGGTGTGTACTCCGGTCTGGAAGCCGCATCACGAACTCAAAAATCGGTAACAACGTAGTCATCAAAGACCATTGCGTAATCGTAGATTCAGAGATCGGCGCGGATTGTTCAGTCGGCCCCTTTGCCCACTTGCGAATGAACACGCACTTGGAACAGGGCGCCGCGATTGGAAATTTTGTGGAGGTTAAAAAGTCGCAAGTAGGGCGTGGCTCGAAGTCGATGCATTTAACGTATCTGGGCGATGCGACTATCGGTGAGCGAACAAATATTGGCGCCGGCACGATCACATGCAATTACGATGGTAAGAACAAGCACCAAACCATCATTGAAGACAATGTTAAGATTGGTTCAGATACAATGCTGGTCGCCCCCGTTACCGTGGGCCATGGGTCAGTCACCGCAGCCGGCTCAGTGGTAATCAACGATGTCCCCCCTGAATCTCTTGTCGCTGGAGTTCCTGCGACGCTGAAGAAGAAAATCAAGAACGTTGATAAGTGATGAGTGAGAAGTGATAAGGTAAGATTGCTTAGGCTCTTGTTCATCACCTCCCTGATCACTTATCACTTATGACTCATTACTGTTTGGAGAAACTATGTGTGGAATTGTCGGCTACGTGGGTAATAAACAGGTTGTGCCATTGATTATTGATGGTCTGCGGAAACTCGAATATCGCGGGTATGATTCGGCGGGTATTGCCGTGGTCAATGAGGAGCACGACCTTTCGATTCGCCGGGCCGAGGGCAAACTACGAAACCTGGAAGAAGCTATTCGCCTGAGTCCACTGGATGGAACCTACGGAATCGGTCATACACGCTGGGCTACTCATGGCCGTCCCACAGAAGAGAATGCTCATCCTCACCGAGACTGTACCGGTCGGGTTGTAGTTGTTCATAACGGCATTATCGAAAACTATCTTCAACTTAAAGAACGCCTACGTAAGACTGACCACCAGTTCGTAACCGAAACTGACACCGAAATCATTGCTCACCTCATCGAAGAATACCTCAGACGTGGTGACAGCTTTGAAAAGGCGGTTCGCGAGGCCACACAGGAACTGCGCGGAATCTTTGCGCTCTCAATTATCAATTGTGATCAGCCCGACACGATTATTGCCGTACGGCAGGGTCCTCCCGTGGTGATTGGTTTGGGAGACCGTGAATACTTTGTCGCCTCTGACATTCCCCCGATTCTCCAACACACGCGAGACGTTTTCTTTCTTGGCGATGGTGAGATCGCCATCCTCACGAAAGACGCTGTGCGGGTCATCGACTTTGAAGGCAACTCTGTTCAGCCGGTAATTCAGAGGATCACATGGGATCCCATCATGGCTG
>DASSCG010000312.1:0-6597 GCA_035697925.1 Pyrinomonadaceae bacterium | reverse complement strand
ATTTAGCCAGCGTTTATCGGCGCGGTACTTGTAAGCCGGCGCCGTTTTAACCGCTTCAATACATGCCTGCATGGAGCTGGTTGCTTCGCGCTGATGACCCATACCTGCGTGCGCGCGACCCATTAGATAGAGAGCTTCCGGATCCGATGGGCGATGCTCAAGAAATTGTTCCAAAGCGTTGCGAGCGTCTTCGAATTGCCCGGCCTCCAAGTAAGTCGCACCAACTTCGCGCCAAACCTCATTTTGAGCATGGGTTCGATCGCGGGAAACCACTTGCTCGAAATTTTTGACCGCATCGGCGAGGCGGTTTTGTTGGCGAGCAATTCGTCCTAACTGGTAATGCGCATCGATCTCGTCTTCGTCGATCTGCACCGCTCGCTCAAACCGCTCTCGAGCCTGTTCCAGTTCTCCACGCTGTTGATGAATCAGACCCAAGTTATAGTGAGCTGACGCATCGGCAGGATTCAGCGTGGCTGCCTCGAGGTTCTGCCGGAACGACTCGCGTGCGCGCTGCGTACGGGTGAACTCGCCAATATATCCGCGCAATAACAGGAAGATGATGAACAGCAGAAAAGGCGAAGCGAGAATGGTGCCCAGGACTGGGATTAGCTTGTATGCCGGCAGCAACAAGGTGCTACTAACCAGAACAACGACCACTGCCCGCAACCATGAAAGTCTAAAAACAGTGCGTAGCGCCAGAACTGCCCAAACAGCAAAAACCGCAAACAACGCCATCACCGAAAG
This sequence comes from Pyrinomonadaceae bacterium, assembly GCA_035697925.1. Taxonomy (GTDB): domain Bacteria; phylum Acidobacteriota; class Blastocatellia; order Pyrinomonadales; family Pyrinomonadaceae; genus PSRF01. The sequence continues at coordinate 5,853 of DASSCG010000312.1, read as the reverse complement.
GCCTGCGGCAATCACTTCAGCGCTAAGAACTCCTTGCTCGATCGCGGCCAGCACTTCCGGGTTAAGCTGACTGCGTTGTTCCATAACGACGGCTACCATTCTGGAGGCGAGTGTCTTTTGCACGCCGGTCAGCCACGCTACCGTAGTCAAGATGGTGGTTATTAGACTCGCTGCCGTTAGCGCATAAAACATTGTGCCCGCCAAAGCGGCATACTCTTGTTGTAGCAATAATCTGAAGCTGGATCGTCGCTCAAAAATATTGGCTAGAAACAGAGTCAACGGACAAAACACGATAGCGATGATTACAAGCGAGCCTGCAGCTTGAAAGAGTACGAAACCAATTGCCAAGGGTCGCCCGGGATTGATGAGGTGTCGCAGGTAAAACCAGGAGAGTGAGAAAAAGAACAGCCCGTGAGTCAGAAGCGCGACGAGTGCGGTAGGAGCAAGCGAGCCCCGATCACGCACTTCACGCATGGCGCGCGCGGGCGCATAAAAAATCATCAGGATGAGTCGAAACCAATTGAGCATTCTGAAAACTCAGTTCGAGAACCAGGGGGACCTAATCCTGATCGTAATTATCCGACGGAGTCTCCTGCATGCTTGGGCGATATGATGACGGGGCGGGCACAGCAGGTGCGACATTCTCATGGTGAATGATGCTTGCCGCATTTAGCGGCCAATAACGGAACAATGCTTTGCCATAGATATATTTTTTGGGGACCAGTCCCCAAATTCGCGAGTCACTGGAATTGTCACGGTTGTCACCCATCACAAAGTAATGGCTTGGCTTAACGTAAACTGGAGTCTGGGTCCGATGTGAAAGGTTAAATCTTGAATCCAAATATAACTCCGTCAGGTCTCTACCGTTTACATTGACAACACCTTCGTCAATCTTCACCGTGTCCCCAGGAAGACCGACGACCCGCTTGATATAACTCTTTGAGGGGTCGTCAGGAAACCAAAACACAACGATGTCGCCCCGCTCAATCTTAGGCGCCCAGCGATACTCGTCATAGTAAATCAGCTTATTTACAAAAATCCGTTCGCCATCGTGCAGCCTTGGCAGCATCGAGGTGCCTTCGACTTTGACGGGCTGGACAACGAAAACTACCACCAGAACAGCAACCATCAACGCGAATACTAAATCACGCAGCAGTAGACGTGCTTCACTCCAGAGATTTGCCTGGGATTCCTGCTCGGGGATCTGAACTTGAATGTCCTTGTCGTCGGTGACATGAACACCGCCAAAAGGTGGCGGACGACGAGTTCTAATTCCTAACATACTCTTGGCAAAAAGATGCGTTGACGCTTTCAAACGTTGGATGTGGCTGCCTTTGCAGCAAAGTTGAGGTTAGCTGTCACTTACATGCTTGTCAAACACGATCTGAGCCGAGAAATCGCATATGCGCCCGGCCCAGGGTTGTCGGCAACAACCGCAATCGATGGTGATTCCAAGATGCGGTCGCAAACGCTCTCCCTTCCATTGTGCCTTTCGGGCGAACTTGTTGAACCGTTTGCGTTTGCTTGACAGTATTCGATGCCGCTCTCTATCATCGCACCCTCGATTCCTGACAGTTGAGACTCCCTTTGTGGAGTAGACGGAGGCTGAAGTCGTGATCAAATTGGACATCATCAACCGGGTGGCAGAGAAGACCGGGGTTCCCAAGATGAAGGCGGAACAGGCGGTTGATGCGCTATTCCACTCCATGAAGGAAGCACTCACCCGGGGTGAGAGGATTGAGTTACGAGGGTTTGGGGTATTTGTAGTCAAGCCGCGCAAACGTGGAGTGGGACGAAATCCCAGGACAGGCGAAGAGGTGGCAATTCCTTCCGGTAAGACGATTCGATTCAAACCTGGAAAAGAGCTCCAAGCGCACGAAGATGGCGAGATGGGTGACGATGATCTGGCCAATAGCAACGAGGATTTCTAGTCGACCCCGCTCCGCGCCAACAGAATCTTGGGGACCGGAAATGAAAAGGGCCGCTCAAATTTGAGCGGCCCTTTTGGCTTAAACTTCGAAGTTTTTAGCGACTTCCTGCAGCAGTGGCAGCAGAAGTAGCATTTGAGTTAACTTGCTTCGCCTGAAACTGTTCCCAGTAATCCTTCACGAAGGCCTTCTGCTTTCCATGACCAAAGCCGGAATTGAATTGGTACCTCGTCATCTCGTCCATAACTTGATCAAGGTTCCACTTATCATTATTGAAACGGTAAACAGCGCCGACCACCCCAGTGCGATGCCTACCTCCGGCGCAGTGTACATAAAACTTTCCGGTGGAGGGATCATTAACTAACTTCATGAACTCGTGTACCTGTTCAATTTTTGGATAGCCTTTATCAACCATCGGGATGTTAACGTAGCGCATTCCCAAAGCCTCAACCGCAGGCTTTTCGTACTCCATTGAATTGTCTGTTAAATCAATAACGGTGTTTATCCCAAGTGCGGCCAAGGCTTGGTAATCCTCATCTTTGGGTCTGGCACCGCGATAAAAACGTTCATCCATTTGACCAAAGTTTTTGATCTTAATATTAGGGAAGCGGCTTTCTTTGTCCTTGGCAAAAGACAGAGCTGAGAGCGCAAAAACAAAAGTCAGGATTGCAATCAGGGCGGGCGAGAATCTTCTAGCAAACTTCATATTTTTAAATCTCCTCAAGTAGTCAGACGCAGGTTGATAACTTTAGGCCACGGGCCTTTGAATCAAACACTTAGTCAGGGGGATTACTTGATTTCCCGGTTTTTCGGGGAACCAAAAGGTACGTTACTAATACACAGCCGTCTCAAAAAACCGACTATAGGATTCCCGAATCGCCTACACAGTTGCACAAAAATCTTTCAATCTACAGCCCTTTTTCGGCCGTAAGAGGCTCCATTGCGGTGGGCCAGTAGATAATAAATATTCTTTTATAGAAGGATTTTACGGCGAGTCTGATCCCTTGTAGGGGTTGTGGCACTTGCCGTTGACTCGTCTTCAATAGCCCCATAGGGCGGGATTTGTTAACTTATGCGGGACCATTAGAATCAGTTCTGAAATCCAAACTTTTAACGTTCTGAGACTCGAATTAACACCTTATGTCAGAATCGAGCCCGGGAATCTCACCATTTGTCACAAGGCCAACTACCTCACTCCGCCTTTCTACCAGTCCAACACCCCGCGAGTGGATGCTACATACAGGTCTCTTCCTTCTGACCATTATTACGACCACAGTAGCTGGGTTGGTAATTTCGGCCCCAGAACTCGATGTACCTGCGCCTCCGCTATCACGGCTGGTCGATTATTTGTTGTTCGTTCCCCAATACTACCTTCGCAGCATAATCGCCTTATTCGTTTTCACTGTCGGGCACCCGAAACTATTGGCAGACGGTCTCATATTTTCCGCCGCATTGCTGGCGATACTGACAGCTCACGAAATGGGCCACTACGTGGCTTGCCGTCGTTATGGAGTGGCCGCGACGTTGCCCTTCTTCATTCCGGCTCCGCCCCTATTTCTGGCTGGTACTTTTGGAGCTTTCATCAAGATCAAGTCACCGATTCCTTCCCGGCGTGCGCTGTTTGATATCGGATTGGCAGGTCCGCTTGCCGGCTTTGTGGTTGCGGTACCAATTGCCTTGGCCGGAATCTTGAGTATGCAACCGTCAGTACACGGCGGTGGTTACGGTATTGTATTCAACGATCCGCTGCTATTTCGCTTGCTGGGAAGGCTGTTGGGCACACCACTAGATCCTTATGCTCCAATCAATCCTTATTACATGGCTGCCTGGATTGGTCTACTGGTAACAAGCTTGAATCTGATGCCGGTGGGCCAGCTTGATGGGGGTCACGGTACCTTTGCTTTGTTTGGTCAACGCGCCCATCGACTAATTGGGCGCAGCGCCTTTGCCGCGATGGCAATTCTCACGGTGTTGGGATTTGTGTGGTATGGAAGCCCTAGCGGATTTTTATATACGGTGTTGTTGGCCGTAATGCTTCGGATAGGTCATCCTCAACCCGCAGAGATGGAGTCTCTGGGAGCAGGCCGTACCGTGATTGCTCTGGTGACCCTGATTGTATTCGCTCTCTGTTTCTGGCCATTTCCGATAACGATCGGTTAGGGCTCAGTCGTGGAAGGCGGCTTTCGGCGGACCCGGATTTCAGTTGTGGTTGAATCTAGGATGTGGCTACAGCGGGCAGCAGACCTTTGATCTCACGAACTACGCGTGCGACCTCTTGCTGGTCCGCCAGCGCAATCATGAAGAACTTATAACCCTGATGAAAGCAGATAACTCCGTTCGCAAAAAGCCAGACTCCGTCAAGGAATGGATTTCCACCCAATAGCCAGCTTATTGGCGCTCCAGTTATATGACCGGGTTGGACGATTTGAGCGAACATCGCTGCACCAGCCGCACAACTGAATGCACCGAGCAGAGGTGCGCCAACATACTTGGTCATTTTTCGCTCGAATTCCACTCGCTTCTGCTCCGCCTCGCTAAGCTTGCCTTGAGCGATTAACTCTTCTTGCGAGCGTAAGTGACGATCGAACTTTTCGCTGAGTTTCTGCAGGCCAAAAACCGGCAGGGCTGAGTGTGTTAGCCAGTGGGGGTGCGCGCCCAATAGCACTGAATCCAGACCCGGAAAAGCTGTGCCCATTCTCACGCCGAGAACGAGTGAAAAAGAAACCATCGCAGCTTTCCCTGGATTCTCTTTAATCCAGTCTCGAGCTTTGATTAGTCCGACGGTGGCGGCGCTCGATGCACGAGTGAACTTAGCGCCGGTATCGTAAATTTGTGAAGCGCGATCATAGTAGGTCTTGGCATCGTTAATAGCCTCGCCCGCTTTCTTCCCTGCTCCTCCAGCCATGTCCCGGACGACCTTGCTGGCTTGCTTTGCCCCCCGCAACGCCTCTTCCGCCAAATGCTTGGCCGCCTCACCAACTTCCTCTTCGTCCTTCAGTTTTTCCGCTTCGAGACGCACTTTCTCAGCGCCGCTCGATAGGGTTTCTACGCCTCGTTTGGCGGCTTGCTCAGCAACCCGCGATCCCTCCTCGACAAGGTCTGAGATCGCGTATTTCTCGTCGAGTTCGCGTGCCTTGCGACGAGCTGCTCGCTGCCATTCATCTATCTTTTCTTTGTAATCAGCCATTACTTCTCGAAGACTGGCGCTCCGGTGTCCTCAGTTCAAATACAGCCTGCGCTACTGTACGTTCAACATCTCTTCTGAGTTCGACTCGGTTGCCGGCGCTTGAGCCACTCGGTCGCGTCCCTGCCGTTTGGCTTCATACAGCGCCGAGTCTACAGCCGCCAGAAGCTCTCGAGTGGTCTGGCCAGACAACGGGCATTCGGCCACTCCAAAGCTGGCCGCAATTTGCGAAACGGGGGGCACTTTGATTCCTTTAATCGCGAGCCGGAGTCGTTCTGCTACTTCCAGCGCTCCGTCCAGGTTAGTTTCGGTAAGAAGGATTGCGAATTCCTCTCCACCGATCCGAGCGGCCAAATCGATACCTCGCGTACCTTCCTGTAACGCCTTGGCTACACACTGAATAGCCAAATCACCGGCCTCATGCCCATGATTGTCGTTGACTTGCTTGAAATGATCGATGTCCAGCATCAGCAGGCAAAATGGATGACCGTAGCGCAAGGTGCGTGCGACTTCGCGCTCGAGCTGGCGTTCGAAACGCCGCCGATTTGCGAGGCCAGTGAGGTGGTCAGTCGAAGCCTCCTCCTCGCAGGTGTCTAGATATGCTTTGAATTCGAGCAGAGTCCGAGCGCGCGACAAAAGTAAATCCAGATCGGTAGGGTCTGTTATATAGCCCAGCGCACCGACCTCGGAACCCAGACGCTGATCCGCCGCCCTGAGCCCAGCGGCAGTTTGCAAGATGAT
>DASSCG010000311.1:0-11769 GCA_035697925.1 Pyrinomonadaceae bacterium | reverse complement strand
CGCCCCACCTTCAAAGAAGTGGAAGCAATTCCCGAAAAGCAATTCCGAACGCGAGGGATCGAGATTAGTAGAAACAAAGCTCAACGCCCCGGGCAGGTGGATGTCATCTGAGTTGAGCCAACACAAGATGTCGCCGCTGGCGCGTGCGAAGCCCTTATTGATAGCATGCGCCTGACCACGATCTGGTTCGCTAACCCAGTAGGTCAGGTGCTGCGCGTTTTTCCTAAGAACGTCGACGCTGGAATCGGTGCTGCCTCCGTCAATGACAATATATTCCAGATTCGGATATTGCTGCCCGACAACTGACAGAATCGTCTCCTCCAGAAATTGGCCCTGGTTATAAGACGGGGTGACAACGGTGATCTTCGGATAACCCATCTTAGGATTTGCTCTACGCTTCGGTCGCACTTACGGCGCGATAGATATCCAGCGTCTTCGCTACAGTTTCCTCCCAGCTGAAATCTTTCACACGCTCGCGACCCCTCGCGATTAATCGCTCGCGTTGCGAAGGATCATTTTCAATCATAAGCAAAATGTCGGCGAAATCGTCTGTCGAGGCGGGGTCAAAGAGCAAACCGGCATCACCGACAACTTCCGGTATGCTTGATCGGTTCGATGCAATGACGGGAGTTCCGCAAGCCATGGCCTCCAGAGGAGGAATCCCGAATCCTTCATAAAACGATGGATAAACAAATGCCAGGCTGGAGCGATACAGCTTTGCAAGGTGCGCGTCGGTAACCAGTTTGTAGTGCTCGATGGCCTCCATCAATCCCAGCGAGCCAATTTGCTTTTGTTCCTCCTCGCTAAATGGGGCGCCAACTATGCAAAGTGCAGCGGCTAAGCCCGACGAACGTGCTTTAGCGAAGGCCGACAGCAGCCCGTCAAAATTCTTATAGCCATAACGTAAACCGACGTAGAGAAAAAACGGTTTGGATGGTACGGGCTCTGGACCGTGAGACATGCCGGCATCTATCTCAGAAGCGAGATGTGTGACACTTACGCGCTCTTCTGGAATTGGATAGCGCTCCAATAAGTCTCGCTTCGTGTTCTCAGAGATGCAGATTACAGCTTGCGCTGCAAGGATCGCCTTCCGCTTTGCTTCGATATTCGTACCATTGGGATCGAGCTCTGCCGGGAAGAGTTCGTGGATCATATCCCAAACGGTGATAACGACAGGGCAGCGGTACTCAGCCACAGCGCGTCGGGTTAGCAGTGTGTAATAGGTTGGATGTGCAAGGTCATAACGACGTGAAGCGCCGACGTAGTCGAAGAATAGTTTCTCCAGCCTGTATGAGACCCCAGCCGGCCGGAAACGACGGTAGTTGTAAACCTTCAAGTTTGGATGAGAGGGATAGTTGATGTTGCGCGTCTCGCAAGTAGTCAAGTACGGAGTAACCGTAGCAGGGAGTCTGTTGATCAAGTTCGCGAAGTAACGGTTGACGCCGCCCGCTGCCTGCATGAGGTAGATGCTCCCATCATAGAGTACTCGCATGTTCGATCATCACCCGACCACCACTAATCTACAGCAAGCTGGCCGATGCTAATCCAGCTCCTCCACGTTAACGAGTGGAAAGCGCATGACCATTTGTCGCTCCTCCTCAAGGTTGACCTTATTCGGAGTTCCGTCAGCGCTCAAGGTCTCGGTAAATTTACCTGCAACGTACCCCTCCCCCGGAGTAAGTTCTCGAATGGCAGAAGGCAATTTATCTTTACGTACGAAGAAAGCATTGACACCGTTGCTGTTGCATCCTACGAATGCGTACCCCTTACGTTCCGCCAACCAGCACAATGCCGGCAAAGACGCGCCGAAATAGACAAGCGGCTCAGCGGCGCGCGTGCGTTCGAAGTTTGCGTCGTAAGGGATTGTGACGGCAGCTTGGCTCCCGAACCTATGGTTATACTCAACGACTACTATAACCGGATTAACTACGGTGATGGCGCGCCAAACCCAAAAATCATTTCCGTCGATATCGATTGACAAGAGACCGATCTCACCAGTGATCCCGTTTTCGCTTAGTACTTCGTTAATATTTTCCGCAGTGACGAAAGCCTGCTGCGCCTTAATATTGTAGGCCCAGTAAATCCGACTGGTTTTTATATTTCTTACGTTTGTGCTGTCACCGTCCAGAATCAAACCCGTCCAATTGTTGTTCACAAGTAGGAAGCGCGTATTCGACTCGCGATAATCCTCAACGCCAAACTCAACAAAAATCTTACGGTCTATTTTAACGTGCCTAAGCAGGTGTTGAATTATTCCGTCTTCACCCCATTGAGAGAACACCCGAAATTCATTGTCCTCCAAACGCTGGCCTTCACTACTGCTCAATTGCCTTGTTTCGATTCTTCCCAGAGCCTCTTGCATGTACTCCAGCCGCCAGAGTTCCTTTTGCAAAGTATTTAGACGTTGCTCAAAACGTTCCAGGATATTCCTCAGGACTTTAATGGGATGCAAGAGAAACATTGGGGTTACAGAGACGCAGGTTCAACCTTAGATTTGCGCACCATCGAGAGAAATTAAGAGTGCGCAACTTGCCTATTTAGCTGACGAATTCACCAATAATGTTTCGGGCTGGCCGGATACTCGCTCCGCGGGATAGATGAATTGCGTCCCTGCCAGTATGCCATCACAAATTACATCAAGGCCCAGTTCGCGCCCCGGCAATAGTTGGTCGATGCTATCAAGCTTAAGCCGGTATAACCCACCCGGGACAGGCTCCATAAAAGACAGCGGAATCATCCTGCGAAAGAAGAAATGAAAAGCATACTTGCGTGCCCGTTCCACCAGGTGCGGACTCAAGCTATCCTTCGGCGGAAGCGCATCGAGCAAACTGAAATACTCGGCTGCGGAACTGGCATCCATCGTAATGCCTTTGTTTCTAATCCAAGCCTCGCCGGCAACAATAGTAGGTATTCCCACGCTTGTTAGCTCCACTCCGGTTTTGGTGCCGTAGATAATCACGGCGCTACACTGCGACATGGCAGCGTAAGTGCTCACCTGGCTTTCGGGTGGAATCAAGAAAACGTTGGCCGGAAGGGTAGGGAAGGCCTTCTCAATTTCATGAACGATCGGCTGGCGTGAGGGTAGAGTGCCTCGGATTTCTGCAGGGTGAACGCGAATGAGCAGTTGCAATTCAGGGCGGCCTTCAAAGTATCGAATTGTCTGCAGCACCCACTCCAGCATATTCGGAAAAGCATTTGCCCGGTAATGGAGTTGAGCGTCCCACATGACGTTAGTTAGCATCCCAATGCATGGTCGCGAGAAATCTACTCCAAGCTCAGCAGCGATTAAAGAAAGTTCCTCCTGCGGTTTTTCGTGAAACCAGATCCAATCCTTGGTTCCCTGCCAACGGCTTTTGAGGTAGTCCAGAGTTTCTTCTTCTATTTCGGGCGTCCACTCGATGTTTTCCCAGTTCGTCGTGGGTTCATCTAATAAAGTATGGTGGTAAGTATCATGATGGCTGAAAACGAAACAGTGTTTTCTATAAGTCGGATTCCAATTTACGACTCGCACCTCCTCTTGCCGTGCCACCTCGCCGATTAATCCCTGCGGTACATAAATACCATGATGAAAACAGGCGGTCGTGAACGGGTAGGTGCGGGACAACCTCCGAGTCGCGTGAGTTGTAAGAAGTGCCGCGTTGAAATATCGCCGTAAGATTGCTTCCGAGTATGGCTCGCCAGCTAAATCTCCGCGCGCAAAGAACCGCAATGTTCCCGCGAGCGCGTGCTCCCCGACAGCCAGATCATCCAACTTATAATTCCCGATCTCGGAGATGGGAATTTCTTCCGATAGTTTTTGAGCCGCTATCCGTTCCTCTGTTGTAACGAACTCGCTAAACCGGTGAATTGGCAAGCCGAGTGCTTCATACATCTTGTTACCGGGAGGAAAACAAGAATCGCACAACCGATGTTGTGGTCCATACTTCGCATATTCTTCAGGTTCCGTAGGCGGAAACATTCCCTGAATGCATGCGGGCAGCATTTCGTCACATAAAAGTATGTGGACACGCGCGCCACGCAAGGTCAGGGCAACAGCCAAAGTACTTTCGACGATTGCTCCCGGTACATAACCTCCAGCGCTGGTAGCAATCAAGATATGCGGACCGTCCGACGCCGCAGACAGTGCCGTCTGCCATAGCTCGCGATCCCTTTTCAGGATCTGCTCCCAAGCCGGGTAAGGACTTGGCGCCTGCGTTTCGCCCCGCAGCCGTCGTAAAAGTTTTCCCGCCAATGATCCCATCAACTTATCCTCTCAAGGAGCGCGGGACTGGGGGAAGCGCAACAGAGCAGATCAATCTGCAGCACAGGGTCCGCATCTCGAGTTTGAGACGCGAACGATTCCGGCGTTACAGGAACCACGCGGTGCTCTTCAGGTTGAATATGAAAAAGAGAGAAACCGATTTCATCAACTAAGAAACTAAGGAGATCCTGGGGTTCCGTTCCAAAACGTCGTAGTCCGTGGGGCCAGAACTCAGTAAACAAAATGAGCTCTGGATTGCGTAGTAGCGTCTGTTTCATGCCGGACAGGACGCTCATTTCTGCGCCTTGAACATCGATCTTAATCAAATCCACGTGCGAAACATGTTGCTGGTCAAGATAGTCGTCAAGCTTGAGTGCCGCGACCTTTACACTCTGGCGCTGAGCGCCCGCGTTGAAGAGTTCATCGTCATCCGAAAGAGTTGAATAGATTCGGTGATCTCCGGTGTTGTAGCTGGAGAGAAATAGTTCGAGTTCCCCGCGCTGATCGGACAGGGCCGCATTTTCCGCGTGAATTACTTCGGAGAAACCATTTAGCTGTATGTTCTCGGTCAATAGTCTGTAGTTATCCGGTGATGGCTCAAACGATATAACGCGACCTTTAGTACCAATAGCCTGCGCTGCAAGAAGCGAATGGTAGCCGATATGAGCGCCAACATCGATTACGGTCATTCCCGGGAGTAGCAAGTTGCTCATGAGTTGCGATTCGTAAGGTTCCCAAACACCGTCAACAAAGAGATAACGACTAATAATGTTATCTCTCAAGTCGATCTTCATGCGGCAGTTGTTGACTTTGACAACCTTGTAGTGCACCCCCATGGTCCTGAGGAGTCTAAGGTGTTCCTCCTTACCGCCTCCTCTCATGAGCGCTCGGATCAACGAGCCCACGTCATGAAGTCCTTGATAGTAACGGTTTGACGTTTCTGAACGATGCAAACTTACCTCCAACTAACAACAATTGGTCGAGGATAAATCCCTCTAGTTTTTCGAAAGGATTCGGGCAGCCAGCGATGCACCGTCAAGGCCGTGAAAGTTCAACGCTTCGGCTGGAGTGCCACAAGCGGGATAGCCTTCAACTCCGAATATCTGCACAGTGCGATCGTCAAAGATCCCTTCGCGTTTGAAAGTAGTCAAAAGCATTTCGCCCAAACCACCCACTTTCGCATGATCTTCTAAGACATAGATAGCCGGGCACTCGCCGACGACATCTTTCAGCCAGTTGGTATCCGCACGATTGAGCCAGGGCATATTGACGACCTTCAGCTGAAAGTCGTTCGCCCGCAGTAGTTCGGCCGCCAACAAAGCCTCGTTCAACATCACTGGACCATAGGCCATGAGAACGCCGTCTTTTCCGTCTGTAAGTGCAATCCCGCGGCCTTTCACAAACTTGTATTCGGACGGGAGGTCAATCAGACGAGGCGAGGGGCCAATATTGAGTCGCACGACACAATTCTCAGAAGACTGATTGACCGCATATTCGACGGCCATGCGTGTCTCTGCGGCGTTGCACGGTTGGAAGATCTCAAAATTTGGCAAGGCTCCGAATAATGAAATATCTCGGATACTTTGGTGCGACTGACCGGGGCCAGCCGGTATTAGCCCGGCGTAATGATTCGCATAAATAATCCGTGTCTGTTCACACGCATTGTTGTAAACCTGTTCATTGGCCCGGGCTGAAAGGAAAGAGGCAAAGGTATTGACGACTGGCAGCAGTCCGGCGAGGGCCAGTCCACCCGCCATGGAGACCATGTCCTGTTCAGCAATACCGTTTTCGATAAAACGATCAGGATATCGTTTCTCAAAACTGCGCAGCCGGCAATCAGCGGTCAGGTCAGCGCCAAGCACTACCAGATCCTTGCGCGCAGCCCCAATGTCGGCGAGCGCTTCGCCGTATGCATCCACGACATACTCCGATGAAACGCCGCTCGCCACTTTTGCATCTGCCGGATAATCCTCAAGTTTAAGAGGAGCTAAATTCGACTCTTTGAGGGACGAGTTGATGCGAGTAATTAGTTCTTCGTAAGCAGCATTGTAAGAATCATCGTCGGGAGCTCCGGCGTGCCAACGATAGTATCCCTGGCCGGCTTTCAAAGCAGCAGGATGCTCCATAAAAGAAACACCTCGTCCCTTGATCGTGTCGGCGATCAGAATCTTAGGTTTATCGTGAGCTTCGCGGAATTCGTTAAAGACTTTTTCCAGTTGGTTGAAATCGTGCCCGTTGCAGCGGGCAACATGCCACCCGAAGGCGGTGAACTTACTCTCCAGGTCGCCGAGGTTACTGATCTCCGCCACTGGCTTATCTGACTGAAGCTTGTTGTGGTCTACGATAACGGTCAAGTTTGTCAGCTGTTGATTTACTGCGCTTTGCAGTGACTCATAGATTTGACCTTCCTGCAGTTCGCCATCGCCCGTCATTATGAACACGCGGCCCTTCTGTCCACGCAGTCGTTTCGCAAATGCAAAACCTTTGCCCTTAGAAATACCCATTCCCAACGATCCTGTATTGGCTTCCATTCCAGGCGTACTCACATCGGGATGGCCATAGGTCCCCCCAAGTCTTCTAAGTCTGACGAACTTATCTTTTGGAAGAACGCCGATGGAAAACAAGACTGAGTATTGACCGGGAACGTCGTGCCCTTTAGAAGAGAAGTAAACGTCACGTTCAGGATTTTCAATCCCCACATCCACCGTGTTCATTTCCTGGTAGTACAGGAGAGTCACAATATCCATAGCGCTGAAGCTCGAGCCAAGATGGCCTGATCCGGCGCGCTTTACAGACGCAATCGTGTTTGCCCTGCACATATCGGCCAGCAGGGAGAATCTTGCGTATTTATCAATTGTCGCTTTGTTGATTCGTTGGAATTCGGAAACGGGGATAAGTTTGATCTCGACCATTTACAATGAGTCCCTATATGAATATGGAGCCTGCGAAACTGCCGGCAAAGTCGCCTGACCCGACTGAACAATTTCTTCTGCCAAACGCCAATCTGCTGGATGATTCACGTCAAAGCCTTCGTAACCTTCTGTGAAGAAGGGCATCTGCACATTGCCGGCGATAGTGCGATCCTCGAATACAACTCTGGACCAGGCGATTTCGAGGCTAGCATTTTGAACGTAAACCTCAGGCAGCGATTGATACTGACTACTATGCCAGGGCTGCTCAGCCGGACTTAAAGGCAGCAAGGGTACCATGCGCCTTCCGCGCACGACCCACATCTTGCCCGGATGCTGCTTGCATTTCTCAACGGCGCGGAGAGAGTCGATACCGTCTTCGCTAATGAACTGCTGCCAGGCTCGCACTATTGTCGACGCCTGGCGAAAGGGACTAGTTGGTCGCAGGATGCTGAAACAATCGAACCTGCGACCGTCTGCGCGAAGGCGATCGAGAGTGTAGGCTATCCATTCGATGTCTGGGGAAAGGTCGCCGGCGATCTCGGTTGGTCTGAGGTAGGGGGCTTCCCCGCCATAGTGTTTTACCACTTTGAGGTATGGTTGCGAATCAGTCGACACTATGACCGAGCCAAAAATCCCACTTTGCGTCGCCGCCGCAATTGTGTAGGCGATCAGAGGGTGGCCAGCCAACACCTTGATATTCTTGTCAGCCAATCTCTTGGAGCCTGCACGGGCCGGGATTAGAGCAACGATGCTGGGAGTGGCGCGGGTCAACTTATTATTAGACCTTTACACTTGGTCGGGATCGATGCTGATGTACACATCTTTCAAACTTGAGTATATGTCAATCGCCTCAGTCCCCGGTTCGCGTGAACCGTTGCCTGATTGCTTGACTCCACCAAAAGGCATGTGTGGCTCGCTACCAAAGGTTCCGGCATTGACGACTGCCACACCGCTTTCGACTTTTTGCACGAACTGAACCGCTCGATGCAGGTTGCGTGTGTGAATGCAGGCAGTCAGCCCATAGGGCGAAGCGTTAGCAATAGACAAAGCTTCATTGAAGCCGCTCACGCGGTACAGACAGCCGATCGGTCCGAACAACTCGGTGGTTGAGATTTCGTCCTGCGGATCGACCCCTTCGATTAAGGTCGGAGCAAGGTAAAACCCCCCTCGATGTTCATCGTCGGTGAGTCTATGGCCGCCGGTAAGCACGACGGCTCCTCGCTCACGCGCGCGATGAATCGCGCTGAGCATGTTAGTCAACTGCCTTTCGTTAATCACTGGCCCAAGATCATCGCCGTCATCAGTGCCGACTTTCATTTTCTCGGTGGCCGCCATCAGCATGTCGCGAAAACGTTCGTACACGTTGTCGAATATGATAATTCGACTGCCAGACGCGCAACGCTGACCGGCGTTACTAAACGCCGACAGCAGCGTCCATTTGACAGCGTTGACGAGGTCGGCATCGTCGCATACGACCAGAGGGTTCTTGCCACCAAGTTCAAGAGAGATTTTTGCCAATCGTGCACCGGCCTCCGCTGCGATTCGGCGACCCACAATTGTTGATCCAGTAAAGCTCACGACGCTCACATCGTGGTGACCAACCAATGGAGCGCCGGCCTCTTCGCCGAAGCCGTTGATTATGTTCAGGACCCCTGATGGTAACCCACTCTGATGCGCAATTTTGCCGAAGAGCCAGGCGGTGGCAGGTGCATCTTCCGAGGCTTTTAGCACTGCCGCGTTGCCGCAAATCAGAGCTGGGAAAACTTTCCAAGCCACATTTGCAATAGGGGTGTTAGCGGCAATAATAAGGCCCGCAACTCCCAGTGGTTGGCGAACGGTCATAGCATATTTGTTGGGAACACCTGAAGTGGTTGTGCGGCCGTATAGTCGTTGCCCTTCTCCAGCCATAAACACGCCTAGCGCGATAGCTCCGTCGGTTTCACCCAGCGCGTCCTTGTAAGACTTTCCAGTCTCCGCGGCGACCATGTGCGCAACATCTTCACGATGTTGTTTCATACTAATCGAAATCTCATGCAGAATTTCGCCGCGTTTGACCGGCGGCATCTCGCCCCACGCAGGTTGAGCTGCCTTCGCAGCCTTAACGGCGTTGGCTACGTCTTCGGGTTGCGACCGGGCCACGCGTGTCAGAAGCTGGCCTGTGGCAGGATTGAGCTTGTCGAACAGCTCACCCGCTCGAGCGGCAGTCTCGTTACCACCTATCCAATTTAAAATCTGCTCAGGCACAGTCGATTTTCCCATCCGCAGTCTCCTACCAGGCCGTCCATCCGCCATCGATAATCATGTTAGAGCCGGTCATATAGGAGGATGCGTCCGAGATAAGGAAGATGATGGCGCCATTGTATTCATCTTCGCGCGCCATTCGCTTTAGCGGCAGCCGCGTACAATACGCTTCCAGGAATTTTTCATCCTGTTTATTGAAGACGCCTGCGAGCGTCAACGTATTGACTCGAATTTTTTTGTCTGCCCAGTAGATTGCTAAATAACGAGTGAGATTCAGCAACGAGGACTTGGAGGCCGAATAGGCCACGGGTTTAAAAAACTCGCTGCCGGTCGCGCGTCGATATTCATAGATGCGCTGGTCTGGCGAGACTAATCCATAAATTGACGAAATGTTGATAATCGAACCGCCTTCTGCTCGAGCCATTGAGCCACCAATTACCTGGCAACAGAGAAATACACCCTTGGCATTCACCTGCATGACTTTGTCCCATGATGTCTCCGGATAGGATTCAAAAGGTCCAGTCTCCTCTGCAGGTGCATTGGGAGGTGAATCCAATGCGGCGTTGTTGATGAGGGCTTGCGGAGGTCCCCATTTCGAAATGACTCTTTTCAATCCTGCTTCAATCGAATCTCGCCGTGTGACATCAACTCCAACTGCCATAACATTCGATTCATCTGAACTCTCGGCCAACGACGAGGAAGGAAAACGCTCCGGTGCCAAATCAAAAACCGCAACTCGAGCTCCGCGCTCGAGAAGTGCGCGCGTAAATTGTCGACCGAGTTGACCGCAGCCACCGGTAACGACAACCACCTTCCCTCTTACACTAAAGAGGTCTGTCGGTTTGGTTTCAATCATTTCTGGTTTGTGTTGAGGATGCGGTCGAACAAGTCGCACACTTCTCTAACGGCCCCGTAGCCACCTGGCGTTTTGGTTTGGTAAGAGGCGTAGCGAATGACATCCGGGTGGGCATCTTTAACGACGATCGGCAGACCGACAGCAGACAAGCACGGCAAGTCATTCAAGTCGTTGCCCACGAAAGCGATCTGCTTTAATGAAATGTTTTTTTCTGAGGCCAGAGCTTCCAGCGCAGCGCGCTTATCCGAACAGCTCTGCACACAGTTGATCTCCAGTTTGCGGCTGCGGGCGGTGACAACCGGGTTAGTTTCGGTAGAAACGATAACTACCTCGAGCCCCAGAGTTTTCAGTTTGCTCAATCCAATACCATCGCTGCGAGTACACCTGACCGCTTCTCGCCCATCCTCAAAGACAAATACCATGTTATCCGTGAAGACTCCGTCAAAGTCGAAGGCGACCAGGCGAATGGTGCGAATGAGGTTTGCTAAAGATGCGCTGTCCAGTTGAGAATCGTCACTCACTGGCGACCATCCAAATCTTCAAAAGTGATGTTCTCATCTTCTTTGATCGCGCGCCGGGTAGTTAACCCCAGCATTCGGTCGAGTTCAAAAGGTGGAGTTCCATCACTCGGCGACTTGACTGCAATGTCTTCGAAACGAAGTACATAGTTTGAAGGTAGATCGCGCGCCGCCACCAGCTTCTTACCCATTTTCATCAGGGGAGCCTGTTCACTCGTATAGGTACTCTTCACTCCATCGCCCATAGCCACCCGCGCCCGGCGCAAGTCGCGCACTACCCGACGCATTCCTCCCCGTTCCAGCGAGAAAGCGTGATCAGTTCCTTTCATCGCCCGGTTTAGAGTGAAATGTTTTTCGACCACGCGAGCACCGAGGACATAGGCTGCTACAACCATCGCAATCCCACTATCGTGCGAGGATAGTCCCACTGTGACGTCAGGAAATTGTTCACGGAAACTAGTGATTACTCTCAGGTTCATTTCTTCAAACGCGCAGGGATAACCGGCAGTGCATTGCAAGATGGCAAGTTGAGGATTAATAGGCATCATCGCGTCATACGCTCGCTGTACATCCTCCATCGTGCCGCCACCGGTACTGACGATTACTGGTTTTTGGAAAGCTGCCACGTATTTTAGGAGCGGTATGTTTCTCAAGTCGCCGGAGGCGATCTTGAACGCCGGGGTTTCAAGTTCGGCCAGGAAGTCCGCGCTCTTGAAGTCAAATGCGGTCGCGAAAAACGCTAACCCAAGTTCCCGTGCGAATTGTTGTAGCTCCCGGTACTCAGCGAGTCCGAATTCAAGGAATTCCCGGTGTTCACCGTAGGTCTTACCGAAACTGTTTTCGTTCTCATAGGGCTTGTTATACATCTCGCGGGTAAACAAAGAACGATTGTCGCGTTTCTGTAACTTGACGGCGTCGACTCCGCATTCCTTAGCGGCGATGAAAAGTTCCTTCGCCGTCTTCAAACTACCCTGATGGTTATGGCCGATCTCAGCAATGACG
>DASSCG010000310.1:0-3773 GCA_035697925.1 Pyrinomonadaceae bacterium | reverse complement strand
ACTCGCAGACTGGAATGTGGATGCTGTGCGGCATGTGTTTTCGTAATTGCATATGAGTCTACTGGACATTCTCTATCTCGCCTTAAGAAACCTGCGGCAGGCCAAGCTGCGCGCGATCCTTACGACCATGGGAGTTGTGGTCGGAGTTGCGGTCATCGTCACAATGGTTTCTTTTGGCCTTGGGCTGCAGGGCAACATGTTGGCCCGGTTCAAGGCTCTCGATCTATTCAGTGAGATTCGAGTGTTTGGCAAGAGTTTGGGCAGCATGGCTGCGACTGCAAGGGACCGGGGTGTCGGGCGAAGTAATGATCCCAATGAAAGACGCCAGGGACGTTTGCGACTGAATAACGCGCCCACACGAATCCTTGACGATAGTGCCGTTTCCGAGATTGCCGCGATTCCGGGAGTGGCTTACGTGGAGCCGCACATTAGCTTTGTTGTCTATGTTCGATCCAACACTCGTGTCTCGACCCAATTCGTCAGCGGCGTGGCAGTGCCCAATTCCTCCTCGCGCTTTCAGGAGTTCGTTGCTGGACAAATGATCAGCTCCCCTACGGCTGACGAAATAGTTGTAAGCGAGCGCTTCGCAAAAGACTTTGGATACGACAATTTTCAGGACGCCATTGGCAAGACTGTCGAGTTGCTTGCGCCGCAGACGGAAAAGAAAGCTGAAGGGGAAGAGGAACCCAAGGAACAAGAACCCGCAAACTTTTTTGGCATTCCGCTAGATGATCAGGCGCCTGATGAGTCTAGCGAAAACGGCCTCAGGACTGAGAGTTTCCGGATTGCAGGTGTACTGAAGACCGAGGTCCGAGAAGGACCAGGGCAGGGTGGTCTGCGCGGCTTGTTGCCGACGTCTGACATCTATCTTCCCCTGCCGACGGCACGCGCCTGGACACTCGAACATCGCAGCCCGATGGGCAGGGTGGCTTTAGAGCTCGCACGAGGGAGTGGCGCGTTGGGTGATTCAGATACGGAAGGCTATGACTCTGCAGTGGTGCGCGTAGGGGATCCCGTTGCGCTAACGGACGTGCGCAAACGGATTTCAGATTTAGGCTTTGGAAGTTTCTCAATCGTTGATGAGCTTGAACAACTGCGCACCGTGTTTCTGATCCTCGATTCCGTGCTTGCACTCTTGGGCGGGATATCACTTTTGGTGGCTTCCTTCGGCATAGCTAACACGATGATTATGTCCATCCTCGAACGCACTCGTGAGATCGGTATCATGAAGGCCATCGGCGCGGAAGACCGCGAGATCAAGCTGATATTCTTTGTTGAGGCGGCTGTCATCGGCTTGACGGGAGGAATAATTGGAACGTTGCTGGCGTGGGTCGTTGATGGTGCCGCCAATAGGCTGGCTTACCGTTTTATTTTGAAGCCGCAGGGCGCTTCATACGTTGATTTCTTTTCTTTACCTCCCTACCTGTCATTAGGGGCGATACTCTTCGCCGTAATAGTCTCGATTGTGGCGGCGTTGTATCCGGCTGCGCGCGCCGCACGAATCGATCCGGTAACAGCGCTCCGTCACGATTAATAAGGTGGGCCCGGTAATTTGCAGGTTAAGTAATTTTCCAGGTTAGGAAAGGGACCCTGTCCCCGCTCTTGCTTATGCTTGCGGCGGGGACAGGGTCCACGCTTCCTGACTGGAATTTACGCTCGATCGATTACTGAACGGCTGTGGTCGTCGTTGGTTTCTTACGTTTGGTTGCTTTTGGTTTAGCGGCTACTTCAGGCGTCGGATTCCAGAAAGCAGCATCTCGGGCAGTGAACTGTGTCGGCAAATAGCTCATGCTGGGATTGAAAGCGTAGACGCTGGTATCAGTTACAATGACACCCTCACTGATAATTTTGTCCGCCTTCTTTCTCTCATCGTCGGTCATGGCTGCACGAACTTTCGGTGCAAGTCTCATATCGTATTCAGCCAGTGATTTCATCGGCCGAAAAACCAGGAAGGTAGTCCCGGGCATACCTGCAATAACTTGATAGACCACGAAGTGCGCGTCTGCTTTCGCTTTGCCGCGCGCGGCGTTTTGTACGTTCCGAACGTAATCTGCATAGTTATCTTCATGGCCAGGACGGACTCGCACAGTAGTTACAGCGAAATACCTCATCTTGGCAATATCGACACCAGGTTGATAACTAAGCTCAGGACGATAAACGGCGAACATATCTCGCATTCCTGAATGGAGGTCGGGGGCCTCTTTATCCAGGCGAGCGATTTCCGCTCCCATGGTTCCATTCGCGGCTGACATCTTCTTATCGGTTTCCCTTGCCTGCATTTCAAGCTCAGCAAATGACTCAGCGGCGGTTACGTACAAAACCTCGTTCTCGCTGCCTGCTACCGGGATCATAGCGATGCGATGATTCGCCGTCTTGAGGCGGTTAAAAATGCCAGCATAATTCGCTGAGTGCCGGTTATGCGCCGGCATCATTCCTGGCTTGATCTCTTCGCGCACTATTAGAAGGACATCCGGCGGACCCGGTTCGTCCTGAGTTTGCGCAAAGATCGGGGAGAAACCACAACTAAACAGACAAGCAACAATCAGAAAGAGAAATTTCTTCATGGGTACCCACCTCCAGGGGGTAAAAAGGTGTTACGTATACGAGGGTTCGAAGCGAAGTGCGGAAACTTATATGACCAAAATGTATACAGGTCAATAGGTAGAGACTAGGAATTAGGCTGCGGTAAGGGTTTTCCCACAGCGGTTACAAAACCGGGCAGAAGCTTCTTTTTGAACAGCACCGCAGGAGCCGCATGCGCGACCTACCTGAAGATTCGCGCCACAAGATGAGCAGAACCCTGCTCCAGCACTGTTCGCGGCCCCGCAAGTTCCACATCGTCCGGGCAGAGGTGGGATGTACCCTCCGGCTTTACGAGCTATGTGTTCCTCAATTATCTTCCAGGCATCTTCAGTAAGCCTGTATTGCCAGTAAGCACCCAATGCTGGCAGCGCAAGCAGCAAACCTGCCGAGAGTATTACTGCCACCGCAGCCACAGCGGCTTTGTCGAACCATTTCTGCATGCCAATCTCAACCCTGGTGCCGCCTGACTCAGGGGTAATCTTGATTGTCAGAGCGGCGGAAAGCCCAGTGAGGTCGCGCAACGTGCTAGACTTACGAGCCTGCAGCAAGCTCGTTGAAGATACTTGCATCGTTTGGACTTCGTAATCTTCATCGAAAAGACTACGCAGCTCGACGATTAGACTGGGAACATCAACTTCAACGCCGGGGTAATATCTACTATCCATCTGTTCCGGTTCCTTTCAGGCTTTTTCTACTCTACGCTGAGTGGGAAAGCAATGTTCGGGTAGAACTTGTCTGCTGGCTGGGTAATGCGAATAAATTCTGAGGAGTCGATTAAGTGAAATCGCTGAGTCGAGTGGCTGCGCTAGTTCTTCTGATAAGTCTTGGTGGTTTGCTGACCTCGGATTTTTTGACTCGCACGGCAGCCTCACAAAGCCAGGCCGGCACCGCCCTGAATGGTTTTGCCTTTCAAACATCTGACGCTGAGCGCGTGCGCGAGGAGCAGTTTCGTTCAGTGCCAGATCCGAAGTCCGCTCGCGAGCATTTGAGACGTCTAACTGCAGTACCCCACGTTGCTGGAACAAAGGAGGATTACGACACTGCAGTGTACGTACGCGATCAAATCCGCAGTTATGGTATTCCGGCTGAACTAAAGGAATACGACGTGCTGCTGCCTTATCCCAGTCGACCCACCATCCTCGAAATCGTGGGAAAGCGCCGAGAGAAGTTAAATCTTAAAGAAGCCGTGG
>DASSCG010000309.1:0-6258 GCA_035697925.1 Pyrinomonadaceae bacterium | reverse complement strand
ATCACTACACCACGCAATAAAAATCAAAGACATCCGATTTAACGATCAGCTATCTAAGACCACTCAAAGAAGGACGGGCGCATTCTACTGCTCGGGTGCTCCGCGCGGGCCGGCGACTGATCGTGGTCTCCGCGGAATTGGTTGATGATGCCGGAAAGCTGATTGCGACAGCCCTTACGACTTACATTAAGATCAGCTAGCGTCATATTTTTAGTTCCGAGGCCTGCACAAAGCTGACGCCGTTCAAGAACGATCCACGGACATGTCCTTTCGTGGATCGTTTTTCGCGAATCGGATCGGTTTTCCCCGATCGAGCTTGAGCTGTTCCGTAACTTACCTCTCTGGCGTCTGGCGTCTCAGCGCAAAATCGAGCATCATTAGATTCAACATTGTCTCCGAAGCTGTAGCTGAGTTTGCGTTGTGCGCTAGCCCATGGATGATTTGCGAAAATTCGCCAGATATTTCCTTCCCTACAAGGTCTCACTGATTACTGGCATCCTTTGCATCCTCGCCGGAGTAATTTTTAACCTTGCGATTCCGATTTTTGTCGGCCAAGCGGTTGATGAAAACTGGGATCAAGTCTCTTGGACAAAGCTGACAATATCAGCTTTAAAGGTGCTGGGTGCGAGTGTGGTAAGCGGTACGTTCCTATTTCTTCAACGCCGCATCCTGATTGGCGTTTCGCGTCACATTGAATACGACTTGCGGCGGGATTTTTACGCTCACCTGGTCGATCAACCACTCTCCTTCTTTCAGGAACATCGTACCGGCGATCTGATGGCTCGCGCGTCGAATGATCTCGCGGCTGTGCGACAACTCGCTGGGCCGATGATCATGTATACGCTGCAAACGATTTTTGTGGTTATCCTCGTTCTGCCGCTGATGTTGATGATTAACTGGTGGCTCACGCTGCTGTTGTTCGTCACCATGCCCTTGGTTTCGTTAACCGTAAAGTTCTTTGGTCAACAGGTCCATATTCGATTCGAAAAAATCCAGGAGTTCTTTGCCCAGATTACGGCGAGAGCACAGGAGAACTTTACCGGCGTGCGAGTAGTACGCGCGTATGCACAGGAAGGAGCGGAGACTGAAGCGTTCAACACATTGAACCGGGAGTTTGCGGAGAAGAACTTGAGCCTGGTCAGGATTGATGCGTTGATGCGTCCCCTGATGCAATTCTTGATTGGAATCGGTTTCGTCCTGATTATCTGGGCCGGGGTTCCTTTGGCGGTTCGAGGCGAAATCACCGTGGGCGAGTTCACTATGTTCAATATGTATCTGATGCGCCTCATCTGGCCGTTGATCGCGCTTGGATACGTAGTCAACTTGTATCAACGAGGAACTGCAAGCTTAAAGAGAATGAATACAATTTGGGCAATTAAGCCTGCAATCCACGATCTTCCAGGCGCTCAGCCTAAGGCGCCCATCAAAGGTGAGATCGAGTTTCGAAATCTCACTTTTAGCTATCACTCCAATGACGTGCCGGTACTACGTGATATCAATTTGATAATACCGGCCGGGCAATCGCTGGCGCTAGTCGGTCGCACCGGAAGCGGCAAGTCCACTCTGGTTAATCTCATCCCGCGATTGATCGAAGCCCCGCGTGGCACTGTCTTCGTAGACGGCGTTCCCGTGCAGGATTACCCACTTTCGCAATTGCGCGAAAGCATTGGTTACGTTCCGCAGGAAACTTTTCTCTTCAGTGATTCTCTGGCTGAGAACATCGCCTTTGGCGTAGAGAAAGCCGAGCGGGCGGAGGTTGAGTGGGTAGCCGAGTTGGCAGGGTTGTCGGAGGATATCAACAGTTTTCCCGAAGGCTTTGACACTATGGTTGGGGAAAGAGGTATTACGCTTTCAGGAGGTCAGAAACAACGAACAGCAATCGCGCGCGCAGTTTTGCGCGAACCAAAAATCCTGATTTTGGACGATTCTCTGTCTTCTGTTGACACTTATACCGAGGAGAAAATTCTTGGTCGCTTGCGAGGAGTTATGCAGGATCGGACCAGCGTGATCGTGTCACACCGCATCTCCACAGTCCGCGACGCAGATCGGATTTGCGTCCTGGACGAAGGACGAATTGTCGAACAGGGCACGCATAATGAGTTGCTGACCGCCGGTGGTGAGTATGCCGATCTTTACGAACGGCAACTTCTCGAAGAGGAGTTGGCAGCAACCTGAGGCAGTGCCGATTGCCAATTGCCAATTGCCGATTGCAGAGTTTGTTGGAGGGATGACGTTTACGTGAAACCCGTCCTCAAGAATACGCAGTCCGATGTCGATGCGCGTTATCGCGTAATGCTGGTTATCTGGTTTGCGTTTCTTTCAACCGTCGGCCTTTATTTCGTCGTCAGCCAGCTCGTGCCGAGACCTGAGGTCGATTCGGGAACGAACAAGATGCTGACAGTAATACTCACGGCACTGGGAACTCTCATGGTCGTGGTTTCATTCGTTATCAAACAAAGATTCTTAAATCAGTCGCATGAGCAACAGAAGGTCGGACTGGTTCAGACCGGCTTCATTGTCGCCATAGCGATGTGCGAGGCTGGAGCACTTTTTGGTTTGGTGGATTTGCTGACCACCGGTAATCGCTATTACTTTTTAGTCATGATCATCGCTGCCCTGGGCATGCTGGCACATTTTCCCCGTCGAAATCATTTACTAGCTGCCGGCTACAAGAACCAATTGAACGAGCGAGAGGCCCAAGATTAATGTCGACAGCCGTAAAACAATTTCACGAGGAAGAGGCAATTGGAAAGACTTACGACTTTCAGATTGCTCGCCGACTGCTGCGATATCTGAGGCCGTATCTGCGCATGCTAGTTCCTGCGTTGATACTTACCCTGGCGCTTAATCTTCTCGGCATTCTCCAGCCAAAATTTACCCAGTACGCAATTGATTGGCACATTCTGCCTCGAAAGACTGACGGCTTAATGCTGTTGGTAGGCCTCTTCTTTGGTGTGCAATTCCTGAGGTTGGTGTTTTCGTACTTTCAAGCCGTGCTACTCAATTCCGTTGGGCAATACGTCATGTTTGATATGCGACGAGAGCTCTATGACAAGCTGCAACACCAGGAGGTCGCGTACTACGATCGCAATCCAGTTGGACGAATCATGACGAGGCTCACTAACGACGTGGATTCGTTGAACGAACTGTTCACCCAGGGCGTCACCGATGTGCTCGGCGATGTAGTCATGATTGTCGCCATCATTGGAGTGATGCTATGGATGGATGTCCGTCTAACACTTGTCACGTTATTGACTGTTCCCATGCTGTTCGCTGCTACGACTTGGTTTCGCAAAGGAGCACGTCGCGGTTATGACCTGGTTAGGACAAGGATTGCCCGCATTAATGCTTTCCTTCAGGAACATTTCGCCGGCGCGCAGACTGTGCAAATCTTCAACGCCGAAGCCAAGTCCCTGAGAAAGTTCGACCACATCAATGACGATTACCGGAAAGCCAATATTGACACGATCTTCTTTTATGCAGTCTTCTTTCCGTTAGTCGATTTCATCGGTGCTGTGGGAATCGCGCTGGTAATTTGGTACGGCGGCTACCGGGTTATGAGCGACGCTTTGACCCTCGGTGCTCTCGTCGCCTTTATCCAATACTCAGGCTTTCTCTTCCAACCGATACGGGATATTTCCGACAAATACAACGTACTGCAAGCGGCGGTTGTGGCTTCGCATCGAATCTTTAAGACGCTGGATTTGCCTGTGGCCATCAAGAATTCTGAAACTCCACTCAAGGCAGGGCGTGCGCGAGGTCAAATAGAGTTTCAGAACGTTTGGTTCGCTTACAAAGACGATGATTGGGTACTGAAGGACGTTTCTTTTGTGGTTAGTCCGGGACAGTCGGTGGCACTCGTCGGACATACAGGATCAGGAAAGACTACGATTACCAACCTGCTAATGCGCTTTTATGATATCCAAAAGGGGCGCATTCTGCTGGATGGCGTAGATCTGCGCGACTGGGATCTGCAAGCGCTACGAGAAAATTTCGCCGTCGTGCTTCAGGATATTTTTCTATTTAGCGGTACAGTCGAGAGCAACATTCGACTCGGTCGGGAAGACATTTCTGACGAGCGGGTCACCTGGGCAGCCAAAGAAGTTCATGCCAACAAGTTCATCGAACGATTGAAGGAAAGTTACAAAAGCGAAGTCAAAGAACGTGGGGCCGGTCTGTCTGTTGGTCAAAAACAATTGATTTCCTTTGCCCGCGCGCTCGCATTCGATCCCGCCCTACTGATTCTCGACGAAGCCACCAGCTCTATCGACACTGAGACCGAACAGTTGATCCAACAAGCGATAGAGCGCGTGATGCGCGATCGTACGGCGATTGTAGTGGCTCATCGGCTGTCGACTGTGCAAAGAGCAGATCAAATAATCGTGCTTCACCACGGTGAGATTCGCGAGCAGGGTACTCACCAGGAATTACTGTCCCAGCGGGGACTCTACTGGATGCTGTACAGACTTCAGTACGCCGATGGTGCGCACTCGGAACCTGTCAGGCTGCCGGCCGAGGAAGAAGAGTCTGCAGCGCCCGCGGGTGGGCGGCTGCAGTTTAGCGAATAGCTATCGCCGTCAAGGTTGGCGTCAGCAATCAAAATTAAAGCTGAGGTAGTCCATCTTGAGCGGGTGAAAACCGCCCTTCCTAACCTGACAAATCAGCGGGTCTTGTATCATCTTTTTGGTGGTCACCAGCCGTACAAGTAGCAACAGCTCAGGAGACTGTTTATGAAAACAAAAACAAGAGTGCATCTATTCTCATTGTTGGCAATCCTAGTAGGGTTCTTGCTGATACCACAGGTTGCAGAGCTAAGGACTATCCAAACTGGTGGTTTGCGCTTTGCAATCTCCTTTCCGGAAGCGAGCAGCAAAGAGCCTTTGGATGGACGGATGCTCTTGCTCGTTTCCACAGACGGCGCCAGAGAACCGCGTTTCCAGATTAGCGAGGATCTTAATACCCAGCAGGTATTTGGGATCGATGTGGAAGGTTTAAAACCTGGCCAGGAGGCCATCGTGACCACAGATGCCTTTGGTTATCCTCTCAGAAGCCTATCGCAGGTGCCTCGCGGTGAGTACACAGTGCAAGCGTTACTTCATCGTTATGAAACCTTCAAACGTTCTGATGGCCATACTGTGAAGTTGCCGATGGACCGCGGTGAAGGCCAGCAGTGGAACCGAGCCCCGGGAAATTTCTACAGCACCCCGCAAAAGATAACCATCGATCCGCAGAAGCCCGAAACAGTCAAACTGGTCCTCGACAAGATAATTCCGCCCATCGTGCCACCTAAAGATACGAAGTACATCAAGCACGTAAAGATGCAGAGCAAGCTCCTCTCCGATTTTTGGGGTCGGCCGATGTACCTGGGTGCAAATATTCTTCTGCCTGAGGGTTTTGATTCACACCCGAACGCTCGTTACCCTCTCGTTATTTTTCACGGCCACTTCCCAGCTGACTTTGGTGGTTTTCGTGAGACCCCTCCGGACCCAAACTTGAAACCTGAATACAGCGACAGGTTTAAACTGGACGGCTATAACAAGATTGTCCAAGAGCAGGCCCATCAATTTTACAAAGAATGGACCGGCCCAAATTTTCCACGGATGATCATCATCGAGATCCAGCACGCAAACCCTTACTATGACGATTCCTACGCGGTGAACTCGGCGAATGTGGGTCCCTACGGTGATGCGATCACTTACGAATTAGTGCCCTTCATCGAAAAGCAGTTTCGGGGAATCGGTAAAGGTTGGGCCCGGTTCATGTATGGGGGCTCGACTGGCGGTTGGGAGGCCCTGGCGGCGCAGATCTTTTATCCTGATGAGTACAACGGCGCTTGGGGAGCTTGTCCAGATCCGATTGATTTCCGCGCCTACACGGTCGTCAACATCTACGAGCACAAGAATGCTTACCGGGCTGATAGTAAGTGGAAACAAACTCCTCGGCCGGGAAAACGAAACTACCTCGGTGAATTGGCGGCCACCATCGAGGAAATGAATTACATGGAGTTAGCTCTGGGAACTAAGAGTCGTTCAGGTGGACAGTGGGATATTTGGGAAGCCGTATATTCGCCGGTCGGTAGCGACGGTTATCCGAAACCGATTTGGAACAAGGTTACCGGAGAGATTGACCCGGCGGTGGCGGCGCATTGGCGAGAGAACTACGATCTTGGTTACATTCTGAAGCGCGACTGGAGCAAGATTGGTCCAAAGCTCGCAGGCAAGCTTCACATCTATGTCGGTGAAGCCGATAACTATTTCC
>DASSCG010000308.1:0-3855 GCA_035697925.1 Pyrinomonadaceae bacterium | reverse complement strand
ATGATTGCGCCCGGTCGTGTATTTCGTCGCGACACTCCTGATCCCACTCACAATCCAATGTTCTTCCAGGTTGAAGGCCTCTGCGTGGATCGCGGCATTACGATGGCCCACCTAAAAGGCACCGTGGCCGAGTTTCTTCGGCAGATGTTTGGAGCCGGGACAGTGACGCGTTTCCGTCCCTCCTATTTTCCGTTCACCGAGCCGAGCGCTGAGTTTGACTTCAGTTGTTTCAAGTGCGGAGGAACCGGATGTCGCATTTGCAAGAATTCCGGCTGGATCGAGCTGGGCGGATCAGGGATGGTTCATCCAAACGTCCTCCGCGCCGCGGGTGTGGATCCTGATGAATTCTCAGGCTTTGCCTTTGGTTTCGGAATCGACCGCATGGTCGGCCTGATGTACGAGCTTGACGATATACGGTTGTTGTTCGAGAACGATCTTCGATTTTTGGGTCAGTTTGAATAAATGGTCCGTGGTCCGTGGTCAGTGGTCAGTTGCAACTGAGCCATGGAGACCTAACTGACCACTGACCACTCACCACTGACCACTGACAACTGACCACTGACCAAGGACATGTTAATAAGCTACAACTGGCTGCGGGAGCTCACTGGAACAGCCCTGACCCCACTTCAGCTGCGCGAGCGGCTGACCATGGTGGGGCTGGCTATTGATGCCATAGAGGAAAAAAACGGCGATTCTGTGCTGGATGTCGAAGTCCCATCGAACCGCCCGGATTGTCTGTCCCATGTGGGTATTGCTCGTGAGGTTGCTGTGATCGAGTCAGGAAAAGTCCGCATGCCTGACGGTAAGAAACCGAAAACGGAAGGACGAGCGGCGGACATGACCTCAGTGGAGATACTCGACCCGGATCTTTGTCCGCGATACGCAGCACGATTGGTGCGCGGCGTAAAAATCGGGCCATCGCCTCACTGGCTGGCGAAGCGCTTGGAAGAGATCGGTCAGCGACCTATTAACAATGTGGCGGACATCACCAACTATGTGCTGCATGAGCTGGGCCAACCTCTTCATGCTTTTGATTTCGCAAAACTCGGTGGACACAAAATCGTCGTGCGGCGCGCGGACGCGGGAGAGACATTAAAGACGCTCGACGGTGAGGAACGAAAGCTTGACCCCGAGATGCTTGTGATCGCGGATGCCGCAAGGCCCGTGGCGCTGGCAGGAATAATGGGTGGCGAAGAGTCTGAAATCTCGGCGCAGACCAAGGATGTGTTAATCGAAAGCGCTTACTTCAATCCTGACTCTGTACGTCAAACCGCCAGGAAGCTTGGAATGGATACAGAAGCGTCGCGAAGATTCGAGCGCGGCGCAGATTGCGAGAACGTTTTGCGCGCACAGAACAGGTGCGTAGAGATGATTTGCGAGATTGCCGGCGGCACCGCAACTGCGGATTCGATCGATGTTTATCCAAGTCCCTTGACCGAGCGCCAAATTGCATTTCGCCCGGCACGTGTAGAAAGTTTGACCTCCCTCAAAGTTCCCGAGAATGAAATGGGTCGAATTTTTGCTGGCCTTGCGATCACTCACTCCGAAGGGCCAGCCGCGCGCTGGAAGTGTGTTCCCCCGACTTGGCGGGTTGATATCGAGCGTGAAGAGGACCTGGTAGAAGAAATCGCCCGGCACTTTGGCTACGACAAAATCGGCTCCGAACTGCCGCCCTCGCACCGGGCTGGTGAATACCAACCACAGGAGCTGAAAATCCGAAAGTTGCGCCGCGCGCTTCAGGCGCTCGGTTTTGACGAAGCCATCAACTTTAGTTTCATCGATGCGTCGCACGACAATGAATTTGAATTAATTCCAGCGTTCGATGAACCGGGTGTTAAATCGACATTTGTAACGCTTTCCAACCCTATTATTGAGAATGAAGTGCGGATGCGTCCCACCCTGCTTCCGGGTTTGCTAAATTCGCTGCGCCACAACCTTAATCACGGCGTTCGCAACGTCCGATTGTTTGAAAATGGGCGGATTTTCGCAAAAACTACCGACGGAGAACTTCCGAATGAGCGTCAGGGGTTAGGCTTGATCGCCACTGGCGGAATTGAAGAGGAAAATAGGGCGTTGTCCGTTCGGGAGGCCGATTTTTTTGATCTCAAGGGATCACTAGAGGCAGCCGTTGAGGGTATGAATCGTGGTCCACTTAATTTTACCCAAGGGAAGGTGAAGCAATTAAGAGAAGGGCAGTCAGCGAGAATTACATTGCGTGACGGCACACCTCTCGGGTCTATGGGCAGATTGGCGGAATCAGTCTCCGCCGCCTACAAGTTTCGCCAACCTGTTTATGTTGCGGAACTTGATCTTAGTGCACTGCTGGCCAGTGAAGAGCTGCTGGTGCAATACGAGCCACTGCCTCGGTATCCGTCAGTCGTACGCGATGTAACAGTCCTTGTGGATCGGAAAATCACACTCGAAGATCTACGGCGAACTATAGCTGCCGAGCGAATTGAGGATTGCCGGGGTGTTCAATTCGTGGCCACTTATGAAGGAGAAAACATCCCCGAAGGAAAACGCGCCGTAACCCTCAGAATCGAATATCGGTCAGACGAACGGACGCTTCGCGATGAAGAAGTCGAGGAGCGCCATCGCAGCTTGATCGATTCATTGCTTCAACAGTATAGTGCGCAACTGCATTGAAGAAATAAATCGTCTTCAGCTGCAAAATCAGTCTTGCGCTTGCCCGCGCGAAGCAGCATAATCAACCCCGATTTTGAGTTAGTTGTTCCTGGGAGATACTGATGGTCGGTTTATCTGGACTAGAAAAGTTTTCGCACCTCGAAGATAAGATCTATCGCACCATCGAACTCACCAAAACGCTCCGGCAAGAGAAGGAAAATCTGGAAAAGGAACTTTCGCTGGCGCGACGGGGAATGGGTGTTCCCAGGGAAACCGAGCGGCTTGAAAGACAGGTCGAACAGTTGCTGGCTGAACGCGATATGATTCGCATGAAGGTTGAAGCGATGTTGGATGCGGTGGCAGCGCTGGATCCTGAACTGGCGGAGGAACTCAGATGACCGTCGGAATCGGCCAAACGCTGGGTAAAAGCAGCATGGACACAACCACCACGACCCCCACAATCAGAGTTGAGATCTACAACCAGACTTATAACATCCGCTCTGACGGCGACACTGAGTACATTATCCAGCTCGCGGAATTTGTAGATAGTCGAATGCGCGAAATTTCCTCGGGAACTTTAACCGTAGATTCACTAAAAGTTGCGATCCTCGCCGCCCTGCACGTCGCCGATGAACTTCACCGCCTAAAACACCTTCACGAGCAGGCGGACGCCCAACTTGCCACCCGCAGCGCCGAGTGCGCCGAAATGCTCGACCGGTTGCTCAAAGTAAGAAGCAACGTTGAGCAAGGGCAAAGCGGAGCTGGGAAGCTATCGTTGGGATAAACCGCCGCCTCGACTCTCATTTGTCATTTCTCAATTCTCATTTCTCATTTGTCATTGTTAATTCTTTGCCGCTCGAGCTGTCTTGAGTGACGCGGCGAAAATTCTACACAACTCACGATTTTCCTCGACAATATTGGTCAAGAGGTGCGGTCCCAAAAGCCGGCTGCGCTCGATTATTCGTAGCCAAACTGACGTTTCATTCAACTCCTTTAAAACAATACGCACCTTGTGAACGAAATCGGCGTGGCTTTCCGCACCTCTGGCTTCGCCATAATTGGGAGCTGGGGAAGTACCAGCTCTCAGAATCTGCCCAGCAACATGTTTTCCAGCGGGAGTTCGCGGCAGCTGAGATGCGAGTTTGACTATGCGGACAGCGAAGTTGACAAACGCTCTTCCAGTTCATCGGCGTAGGTTTGGTCGGTGCGGTGAGGATTATGCTGCATTTG
>DASSCG010000307.1:0-4975 GCA_035697925.1 Pyrinomonadaceae bacterium | reverse complement strand
AGTAGCCCGACTGTTAAGGAGGGCTCCGTGAGACTTAGAGTGCACGTTGACTGTCTGAGCTGGCTGTTGGAAGTGTCGCCTGGGGGAGCCCTCCTTAACAGTCGGGCTACTGCCCCGTGAGCGACTACGCCGCCGTGGTACTGCCACGCCTCGAGATTCTTATCGCCTGATCCCGCTATTCTCCAACGCCGTGTAAGTGTCCGGTGCGAACAATCCCAACCAAGGGTCCGAAGCCGGCGTTAGAAACAACTCCGCATAAACCCTTTCATTCAGCACATCCACATTTCTCAAAGAATTAAGAGTCAGCCACGCGTGAATTTTCGGGTGCAACAAGTACTCGTTGCGAACTGTATCGAGGGCAATGTTCATTTCCAGCTTTGATACCAGGCTGGCCAGAGCCTGTTCTGGAGTTGTCTTAGAAGCGTCAGCGATCAAAGCATTTCGTGTCTGACGTTTGATTAGGCTAAGGCTGCGGTCGTCTAACTTCGCATCGGCGACATGAAGGGCAGCAATCTTTCTCCAGGTCGCCTCATCGGTGACCGCCCCCAACTCTGCGGATCCGGCAATCATAGATCTCAACAAGCTGGCCTCACTCACCATTTTTGTCATCGCCAGAGGTGCAACCTCAATCGCTGTAGGCGTTCCTTGTTCATTGCGCACAACCGCGATTTTTTGAGGAATCTTGCCGCCACTTTTCTGTATGTCAGTAACCCACTCCAGGTTGATAGCGTTGAGTCGATCACGATGGTAAAGGATTGGTTTGTTACCGGGATTGGACAGCTCCTTGAAGAGGCTCTCGACTCGGTCCAAGGATCGCAGGAACGCTGCCGGACCATACAAGCCAGGAAGCGCATCGAGTGGAACTCCGTTCGAGTCAAGAATGTAATGGATACTGTTGCCGGTTAAGGTCCTTTCTAATTTACGGCCATCACCAAAATCGATTGTCACGCGCGGCGCGGGACGCACGGACTGCCAGTGAAGAATAAATCTTTCACGCAGTGCCTTCGACACTTGAGCATTAGGGTAAAGAACTGTCCGAAAGAACCGGCTATTCGCACAGCTAAACTCCTCGCTTAGTTTGCCAAGCAGCCTCAGTGACAGAATCGGCTTGCCGGATGCGCGCGCGGCTGCTTTGGCCTGGGCAAAGTCTGTGTACCAGTACAACCCTGAAAGATAACTGTCCTTCTGCTGGCTAACAGCATCAAGGGCCGCCGAAAGACGTTTCCATTCTGGCCTTGCGACTGCGGTTGGACTAGCAAACTCGCGTTCGATTTCAACGGCGTAAGTTTCTGTTAATAAACTCAGCCCTGATGGTCCCATCGAGCGCAGTTCCGCAATCGCTTGTGCTGATTCGCGCGCATCCGCGGACACGGCATTACGGACCAGCACGTCAGGAGCTGTCTTAGCCTGGGTAGGCTGAATAGTTACAAAGAGGAGAAGCGCGGGGAGTAAAGAGAAAGCTTTGGGCCTCATAGGAACCTCCGGGATGAAGGAATATGCCCCTTGGGAATGGGGAGTGGTTAGCCTTTGGAATCTGGAAAGGTGGGCCGGGTTGTCCTACGGGGTTAGTCAAAGTGGGACGCAGCAAGACGATCCACGAAATGACACCAAATACCACGAATAAAACCAGACCTTATTTTGTGACGTTTCGGGTGATTTCGTGGATCGTATTTGTCTGGTGGGGAGGGATTCTCTTACCTGAGGCCGGGGGCGCTTAACGACGCTGTTTGCGAGGCGACTGTGGAGACGTGCTAGCTTTGACTGCCTTCTTTGAATCCGTCGAGAGGGTATCTCTGACTTTCTTGGGCAGTTTATTTCGTACCAATTCATACGCGGTGGTTAGCAGGCTCTTAAGTTCCCGCTCCGGTAGCGCATCGAACCGCTCGAGGGCCACCCAATGGTATCGAGCTACGTAAGGGGCAGGCATAATTCCTTCCTGCTCAACCAGGTCAGCAAACTTCTCAGGCGTGCATTTGAATGACATGCAGTGGTCTGACTCCGGCTCAAGAGAAAGCACACAAAACATCTTGTTGCCGATGCGCATCAGCAGGTCATTTTCCCACTGTACGCCTTCAGTAACGTGGGGTAACGAGAGGCAAAATTTGCGAACCGATTCAATGTCCATAAGTAGCACAGACTGTCGTAGCACAGACTTTAGTCTGTGTATGCCGGGAATGGCAATCACAGACCCTGAAGAAAAGATCATTTCTCATTTGTCATTTCTCATTTGTCATTGGTGACGAGCTTGAGAGTGCAACTGAAAGCAGCAAGTAATTAATACAGAACCTGGCCTTTAAAGACCCGTAAAGACCCGATAAATTCAAGCCGCTGCTATGCGGGAAAACCCTCGAACACATCGTTCTGTTGTACTTTAAAGTTGAATCTGCCCAATGCCAATGAGAAATGACAAATGACAACTGATAAATGCGAATGGAAAATCTTCCTTTTGCCCTCAAAATCAAAACGAACACCCAGCAGTCTCAACTCATAGCGTCATTCACCCTCCAAAACCACCATCGCCGTCTGACCGCCGCCTGATGAGACATTACATAGAGATGACGCCGACAAGCGCACTAACGCGCCTTCAATTCGGTTCTGAAACAAGAACGGGTTGAAGTCTATGAACATCTCATCGCTTCGCACGCTGTGATCGGCTACTCGCGGAATCGAAACCTTCTTCACGGCGACCCGTTCCTGGACCACGTAATCGAGACGAAATGCCTGAGCCATTGTTCGCTCCCATTCATCCGGTGTACATTCCCAGCCCATTACTACACCGTGCCCGCCATAGTCGTCGTTCGGTTTTAGTACCAGACGCTGCTGTTCGCTCCTGAGAATCTCATCCAGCTCGCGCTCACGTTCTTCAAATGAAGTCTTGCCTTCACGAACAATCCGCGTCCAGGGGATGTGACGGCGCATGATGCTGAGCTCTTGATCCGAAAATAGATCTGCATACTTAGGATCACTGAGAATGGCAAAGCCAGATTTCTTGTGGGCAATCTTGGCTCTGAACGAGTTAGCCATACAGACGTTGTGATCCTTGTAAGCCCGCGCTAGTGGGTGCGTGTCATCGAACCTCTCAAGAAACTCGTGAATGATGACGCGTTTATAGACGATATCGATCCGAAAGTCCCCGGCGCGCAAACGTTCACCGTCGTATTCAAGTTTGCGTGGATCCACGATGAGGGTTCCATACCCAGCCGACCCAAAATACTGCTTTAAAACTTCAAACTCACTGGCAGTTGAAACGCCTTCCCAGTCAACGATTGCAATCTGGGGATGCAACTCATTTCCACCCCAATCCCGGTACGTTGCCAGCAACGAGTTCAACAGTCGCAACTGTGGCCTGGGCGTCCAATGCTGATATCGTTCTAAGAAATCCTTCACGTGGGGCAACTCGAAAAGAATCTTCTCGAGTTGCATCTGATCGGAGATACCGGCTGGACTCTCAGCGTTGTACTCGAGAAACTGAAAACCTGAATCGGTGAGGTAGGCGTCAAGTCTGCTGGTTACACACAGAGTTCGATAGCCAGGATCAATGCGAGCCATTCGCTGCTCGGCTTGAGTGAGGCCTAGATCACTCATGAGAGGCTGATGCTCAAGAGCCTTGGCCGCCAGTTTCTCAAATGCTAGAGCTATCGTCTCGGCGGCCGCGCCGATCTTTTCATATTGAGTGCGTCCGAGAATCTGAGGTCGCAAAAAAGGGCAAGTCGGCCGGTCGTCATGCAGAAGACCGAGTTCTCGTTGAGCCGCGATTAACCGTTCAAAATCGACGGGCTCGAGGTTGGGACTGCTTAAGATTCGTCTATCGAGCGCTTCAACGATCGTGGAAAGAGTAGTCTGCATGGCGCAGAGAGGGCTTGTTTTTCTAACCGGCGTGAGATCCTGGTCCGATTCTACGAGGGCATCAAGTCTGAGTTAGGGTCTGGTTCTCGCCGTCCCACCGCCAGACTTTTTCTTTTCCGACTAGATGGACCCCGCCCAGCCACATGTCGATACCATTTAATTCGATAAAGTCGGCTTCTCCTTTCAGTACAGAGTCGCCGGCCTCAGTCATTTCAAAAGTCATCTGATGAAGGTTCTGAGGAGTGAGTACCGGATCAAGCGCTTTACCATTCTTTATTTTTAAGAGTGGTTCGCTGACGTCACTCATACGTCGAAGAGCATTCCAAAATTGGAGATCGCCCAATCCGTAAGTTGGTTCAGTTTTCCAAAACCGAGGGAACAGATCGACAAAGGTCCGGGCTCCACTTTTGATTAGTTCCAATCCGCGTTGTTGAATCCTTCCTAACCCGTTGCTGACGAATGGAAATCGCTCGAGATGAAGTTGGAAAGCGTTCTTCAAAAATGGCAATGCCAAAGTGTCGGTTTGTAGCAGTCGCTGAATGGGGATGGGATCCGGAGAACAGTAGGCGTTCCAAGCGCCCTTAGCCAGGGCCTTTTCTCGATCAGTTACTTCATGTCGAGTTCCAAAGAGCGAAGCCATCTGTTCTGGATTCAGTTCCCCAAGGCCTCGAAAGTTAGGAAGTCCCTCAAACTCTCCTATACAGATAAGGCTAAGCTTTGTATTTACGGACTTATGTTCTGCAAACCAGTTGAGTAAGTACACGAGGCTTATCTGACAGAACAAATCGTGTTCAAACCAAAGGACGACTTCCTCGTGCTCGCTATGCGCTGACAGCTTCTCTTCTTGATTGCGTAGATCTCTGTCGGCTTCCGCATAGTCGACGAAATACGATTCGGCCAGGTGCAGCGCACGAGTTTCCCGCCATTTTATTTTCGAAGTGCCGGCCGGCGTAGGCCCATCGATTAGCGCTTCGCGCCAGGCGAAGTGTTCACCCGGAATGGTTGAGTCTCTGGCGGTCTCGGCAGAGCTGTCTCCGTTATGAATGTGCAACATGTCTAGTGAACGTTATTAGCGTCTTATATTCCACCAGCTATTGGTGTCAAAGACTATGAGTCAAGTTAGGGTAAT